>JAPPPA010000162.1:1936-5126 GCA_028817755.1 Gammaproteobacteria bacterium
ATACCTCATCCCTTACTTCATTGCTGCCCATCCCGGCACCACCGATGAAGACATGATGAACTTGGCACTGTGGCTGAAGAAATACGACTTCCGCGCCGACCAAGTGCAGGCCTTTTACCCGTCGCCGATGGCGACAGCCACCGCGATGTACCACAGCGGTAAAAACCCACTGCGCAAAGTGACCTATAAAACGGACAGCGTAGAAACGGTTAAAGACCCAGCGCAACGCAAGCTGCACAAAGCCTTCCTGCGTTACCACGACCCAGCTAACTGGAAACTCCTATACGACGCGTTAGTGCGCATGGGGCGTCGTGATTTAATTGGCGATAGTCCTAAGTGCCTTATTCCCGCCACACAGCCGGAACGAGAGTACAACGCTCCTCGCCGTAAAAACTCTGGCAACGCGCATAGCAAGCGCACAGGCAAGAACACGGCCAAACAACAACACAAGCCAGCGCAGGCGCGTCAAAAAACAACGAAAACAGGCCAGAAGAAAACGCAAAACAACAGCGGTCAGCCGAAGAAAGGTACCCTGCTAACGCAGCACACTGGCTTACCACCGAGAAAGCAAACCACTAGCAGCAACGCCAAACGCAGCAAGCCGAAACGTCGCCGTTAGTTAGTGCCGTTAAGTGGCGAACTTGCTTACAAAGCTTTTGCTGTCATTTGCTGGCTTTTCCGCACCCACAACAAAGCTGCGATTCCGTCCCGCCGCTTTGGCGTGATAAAGCGCCTCATCCGCCTCTTGCAGTAATTCTGCAGCCACTTGGGCAAAGCCTTCGCGCGTATCAGGCGTTACTTGCTCCAACACGCCAAGTGAAATCGTTACAACATCTGAAATAGTCGAATCTTTATGCGGAATAGCCAAAGCGGCCACGGCCTCACGCAACGCTTCAGCCAGTTTAGGTAGCTTGTATTTTTCCGTCACCAGCACCGCAAACTCTTCACCGCCGTAGCGACCAACCGCAACGCCTGAAAGAGATCGCGTCACACCACGCAAGGCATTAGCCACACGTTGCAAGCACTCATCACCGGCTTGGTGGCCATAGAAGTCGTTGTAGGCTTTAAAGAAGTCGACATCGATTAACACCAAACCGACTGGACAGCCGCTTTCGATTGCGATTTCTAGCGCTTCGTCAAAGCTGCGACGATTCGGCAAATCGGTTAAATAATCTGTTCGCGCAACTTGCTGTAAGCGTTGATTAGCCAAATTAAGTGCTCGCGTGCGCTCAACTACCTGTTGGCCAATTTCTCTAGCGGTACGGTCTGAAACGCGCATCATCCAATAAAACGCTGCCAACAACGCCAACAAGCTTAGGCCCACTAGCGCTGGTAGCGCACTACGTAACCGCACCGAATAACTAGGCGTCGCCTCAATCTGGATGAACCAGTTACGGTCCCCCACCATCACAATGTCAGTCGCGGATAACTCTTGTAACTCTGGTATTTGTTGCGGGCGTTTTTCATATAAGCGTTTACCCGCATGTTGAGCATTATTGGTGCCATGGTGGGCCGCGTAGACGGAGTAGCTCACGTGCTCTTCCATCGACTTGGCAATCGCGCCATGCAATAAGTAATCAAGTGAAAAGCTGCCAACGATATAGCCCAACAAGCTGTCGCGGCGCTCGGTAAAGGTCTTTGGCATCGCTGGCTTATAAACAGGCAAGATCACGTGTAAGCCATTGCTCGGGCCTTTTGCGGTATCAATATTTTCAACCAGCACGGGCGCACCGCTATCGGTGGCTTTAGAGAAGTAACTAGCGCTGATATCGCGAAGGCTAGCAACAATAACATCGGTACCCGGGCCTTTAGCATTCCGCTCCAAGTATTCCAACTCAGGAAACTGCGTAATGCCGTCGGCACCCAAGAACCAACTAATAGAAATGATTTCAGGGTGACGCCGATAGATATCCGACGTCGCCTCAGCAAACTCATCCGCATCTACATGCTTTGAACCATCGTAAAGCCCTTTAATGATGTGCAATGTTTCCAGTGCAACCGCCATCTCTTGCTCAATAGCAACACTATAGCGACTGGCTGTTTGCGCAAAATGGCTTTTCAAAATTCGGGTTTCAGAATGGTAGGCTACCCACGTGGCCAAAGCCGTTGCGAGTAAACCTAGTCCTAAAACCAAGGACTTATACTTATGCACCCAGGGTTCCCCATAGGTAATTTCACCGTTAACCAATGTCGGTTTTGACTGACCAAACCGTACGAGTGTTAAGTTTATCCAGCGAGACCCGAATGTCAAATCAAAGTCGATTAGTAAACCTAGAGTCTTCTTTATGAGCGAAAGCACCTCAAGCTGCCCTTGTGGCAGCAACTTCCCATACGCAGCATGCTGTGCGCCATTGCATGCCAACCTCGCGAAGGCCGAAACAGCAGAGCAATTAATGCGCTCACGCTACAGCGCATTTGCTAAAGGCCTAGCTAATTACCTAGTGAAGACACGTGCGCCTGCCATGCGAGAAGCAAGCGACCTAAAGGACATCAAGGCGATGATCGCCTCAACAGACTGGGTTGCGCTGGAGATTCGCGACACCGAACTGGGTGCCGCGGAAGATAAAATTGGAGAAGTTGAATTTGTAGCGAGCTATGTCAGCAACGGCGTGCCCGGGCAATTACATGAGCGATCACGTTTTATTAAAGACGGCGACGAATGGTATTACCTAGATGGCGATATCAAAGCTTGAGCTAACGGTACGAAACTCGAACAGTAGTTGAATGATTGCCGTCACTGAGCATCAATTCACTATCTTGGATCATGGCGCTAATTTGCATTGAGCGCTCACAAAGCGCTAGCAATTCATTTTCGTCGTAGTCCAACACCATTACTTTAAGGTTTGAGAAGCGGCTGTACTTACCGCTATTTTGCTGCCACCAAATGTCAGCGGCTCGTGGTTGATAATTAACCACCACCACTTCATCTGCCCTGCCACTCGCTTTTCTTAAGCGCTTTTCATCCGGCTGGCCAAATTCAATCCATAACCGGCATTCATCAGAAAGTGACTTAAGCCACAAATCTGGTTCATCTTCAGTACTTAAGCCCTTGGTAAAACTCAGTTGCACGTCCGCAAATACCGCAAACACAGTCAGCCGCAACCTCATCCTTAATTCATTTTCTGACGGGTGCAGCGCCAACGTGAAGGCATGATCGGAAAAGTAAGACCGAGCCATATCGGTTATATTA
>JAPPPA010000032.1 GCA_028817755.1 Gammaproteobacteria bacterium
TTCGGTTATAACAACCTTGTTTCAGACATGCGTAGTCTTGCGGTTATGCGTGAGAGCGGCGCGCCGGTTGTATTTGATGCCACGCATTCAGTGCAGCAACCTGGTGGCCTAGGCGGCAAATCTGGCGGTGCTCGCCAATTTGTTCCTGTACTAGCACGTGCTGCTGTTGCCAGTGGTGTCGCGGGCGTATTTATGGAAACACACCCAGACCCAAGCCAAGCGCTAAGTGACGGCCCTAATGCCTGGCCTTTAGCGCTGATGGAAGACTTACTTGGCACCATGAAAGAACTAGATGCAATTGCCAAAGCATCTGGCTTTCCAGAACAAAATATTACTGCTTAACTTTTAGATACGGACTGTATACCCATGCCTAGCATTGCTGATATTCGCGCACGTGAGGTCATTGACTCTCGTGGTAACCCAACTGTTGAAGCCGACGTTATTTTGGATAACGGCGTGCTTGGCCGTGCTGCGGTACCTTCAGGCGCCTCAACAGGCGAGCGCGAAGCGGTAGAGCTTCGTGATGGTGACGCCAGCCGTTACATGGGTAAAGGTGTGCTTAAAGCGGTTGAAAACACCAACACCGAAATCAAACAAGCGCTATTGGGCAAAGACATCGAAGATCAGCAGGGCATTGATGACACCATGCTTGCGCTGGACGGCACCGACAATAAAGGTCGCTTAGGTGCTAACGCATTATTGGCAGTGTCTATGGCCTGTGTTCGAGCTGCTGCGGCAAGCAACCGTGTTGGTGTTTACCAGCAACTAGGTGCTGGCACTGAAGCGACCTTGCCTGTACCGATGATGAACATCATCAACGGCGGTGCGCACGCAGATAACAGTGTTGATATTCAAGAATTCATGATTCTGCCAGTGGGTGCACCAAGCTTTTCTGAAGCCTTGCGTGCGGGCACCGAAGTGTTCCACAGCCTGAAGAAAGTATTGAATGCGCGTGGCTTAAACACTGCGGTAGGTGACGAGGGTGGTTTTGCACCTGACTTACCTTCAAACGAAGCGGCACTAGAAGTGATTGCTGAGGCTGTTGAAATGGCAGGCTACAGTTTGGGTAAAGACATGTTCCTGGGCTTGGACGTGGCTAGCTCTGAGTTCTGCAAAGACGGTATTTACAATCTTGAGTCAGAAGGCAAAACCTTTAACTCTCAAGAGTTTGCCGCTTACCTAGGTGGCCTTGTTGATCGTTACCCAATCATCTCGATTGAAGATGGTATGGACGAGAATGACTGGGATGGTTGGAAAGCATTAACTGATTTGCTTGGCGATCGTGTACAGCTTGTAGGCGACGACTTGTTCGTAACCAACACCAAAATCCTACAAGAAGGCATTGAGAAGAACATTGCCAATTCAATCCTGATCAAGCTGAACCAAATCGGCACCGTGTCAGAAACATTGGCTGCGATTAGCATGGCCGATGCCGCAGGCTATACTGCCGTTACTTCGCACCGCTCAGGTGAAACCGAAGATGACTTTATTGCTGACCTTGCGGTTGCTAGCCAGTCCACACAAATTAAGACTGGCTCTCTATGCCGCTCTGACCGTATGGCCAAATACAACCAGTTGCTTCGTATTGAAGAAGCGCTAGGTGCAGGCGCTAAATACGCCGGCGCAGCTGGTTTTAATATCAAAATGCCTGCGTAGTATCGGTAAGGCCGCACGGTAACGGTTTAGTCCACGCTATGCGGCCATTACTTATATTGCTCTTGCTTGCGCTTATTGGGCTGCAATGGCGCTTATGGAATCGCGAAGGTGGTGTGCCAGAGGTGCGCCACCTTCAAGAGCAAATAGCCGAGCAAGAAACCCACAACCAAGAAATTGAAGCTGACAACGCTGAGTTGATTCACCGAATTGATGGTCTAAAAAATGACCCGGATGAATTGGAGCGTCGTGCCCGAGAAGATTTGGGCTTGATTCATAGCGATGAAACCTGGGTTACCGTCAGTGAATAAGCCATCGCAGACGCCTTATCACTTAGTTATCCCAGCCGCCGGTATTGGCAGCCGTTTTGGTGCTAATACGCCAAAACAGTATGCGCTGATTAATGGCCAGCCACTTATTCATCATGCGATAGCAGCAGCTGGGTGTGGCAACTGCTTGAGCATTACGATTGCTCTGCATGCTGAAGATTCCTATTGGCAGCTGCCAGCAAGCGCATCAGTGCCGTTACACACGGTTGTTGGTGGAAAAGAGCGCGCAGACTCCGTATACCAAGCCTTACTCGCCTTGCAAGAACGCTCGGTTGCTGATGACGGGGTTGTGCTGGTGCACGATGCTGCACGGCCATTTGTGCCTGACAACGATATACACGCACTGCTAGCGGCAGTTGAGAGTAGCACCGAAGAGGGCGCGATACTGGCGGCACCTGTAGCTGACACGATTAAGCTAGTGGAAGAGGGTAACCGAATTTCCCATACGGTAGATCGCAGCAACCTGTGGCGCGCGTTAACGCCACAAGCTTTTCGGTTGAAAGCGCTGATTTCGGCGCTTGAGCAATGTCAGCGTGAAAACGCGATAGTGACGGATGAAGCATCCGCCATTGAGGCCGTTGGTGGCAGAGTGGAGGTGGTAAAAGGTAGCGCGGCCAATATTAAAGTGACTCTGCCAGAAGACCTGCAAAGCGTTGCCAGTTATATGGAGCAAATATGAGCCCAATTAGAATCGGCCAAGGTATCGATGTCCACGCTTTTGAAGCGGGCGATCACCTGATGATTTGCGGCGTAAAAATCCCTTTTAATCAGGGGTTTAAGGCTCATTCTGATGGCGATGTCGCGCTCCACGCTTTGTGTGACGCGATTTTGGGCGCCGCTGGGTTAGGTGATATCGGTCACCACTTTCCTGATACCGATGCCGAATGGGCGGGCGCGGATAGCGCCATGTTGCTGAACAAGGTTATAGATGCGGCTAGCGAAGCAGGGTGGGTTACCAGCAATTGCGACTTAACCATTGTTGCGCAGGCGCCCAGGCTAGCCCCGCATATTGAGGCTATGCGCCTGCGAGTGGCTGAATTATTGGGCTTGCCTCGTAACGCTGTAAATATCAAAGCGACCACCAGCGAGCACCTAGGCTTTACCGGTCGAAAAGAAGGCGTGGCGGCATTCGCTGTGTGCTTGCTGCAGGCCAAATAGCTGCTGTCACAGTTGCTATCAATAGGCTTTTCAGGTGTTTGAGCTTAATGCGTTAAAGGCTTTGCCTTTTCAGCTCGGTCAGCCATCTGTCCAAGCCATATTTAAACAAAGCCCAGAAGACTTTCGTGTTGATGAGCAATTGGGCTATGAAGTCCCTGTAGCCGACCAGTGCGAACATTTGTGGCTGCAGATTGAAAAGCGTGGCCAAAACACCCAGTGGGTTGCTGAGCAGCTTGCTAAGCACTTTAAACGCCCGATAGCTGACGTAAGTTATGCAGGCCTTAAAGACAGGCAGGCGGTGACTACCCAGTGGTTCTCAATACGTTTGGCTGACGAATCATTGGCGAGCGCTTTAGCTATTCCAGACGTTATGGTGCTGCAGGCGAAGAAAGCGCCTAAAAAGCTTCAAAGAGGCGCACTTGCGGGTAACGCCTTCACTATTCAATTGCGTAGCGTGAGCGACACCGCTCAGCTTTCAGATCGGTTTGGTCGCTTGATTGATGCGGGTGTGCCTAATTATTTTGGTGCCCAGCGTTTTGGGATAAACAGCGGCAACCTGTTGCGAGCCGAACATTGGCGTTTGAAACGTTATCGCCCTAAAGGGCGTGCCGAAAAGGGCTTCTTACTCAGCGCGATGCGTGCTTGGTTATTTAATCTTCAGGTAGCGCAAAGCATTGCTGAACCCGCGCTGGTTGATGGTTTCTTATTCGGTCATATGAGGTTCCAACCACCAGAAGAATGGAAGGAGCTGGTAGAGCAATACCAAGCGCATATCGGCTGGTTGGCTAGTCAACGCTGCCAAATGCAGAAAAGAGCGTTGCGTGTGCAGCTGCAAGAGCCGTCATGCACTATTAATGGCGCAGATGTTGAGTTGAAATTCGCATTGCCAGCAGGCAGCTACGCAACCAGCGTACTTAGAGAATTAGCACGCGTTTAACGCTGGGTTTTAAGCAAAACGTAGATGGCACCAGTGCCGCCATCGTGACCAGGCGCACTGGCGAAGGCCAGCACATCTTTCCGTTTAACTAACCAACCACCAATAGCGCGTTTTAATACCGGTCCCTGTTCCGAGCGGTTCCCTTTGCCGTGGATAATGCGTACGCAACTAAAGTCGTGCCGAATGGCGTCATGCAAAAAAGCTGACACGGCTTGCTTGGCTTGGACTTGATTAAGTCCATGTAGGTCGAGTTCGTCTTTAACCGAATAGTGGCCGCGGCGTAGTTTTCTAAGTGTGGTTTTCTGAATCCCGGGCTGATGCCAGCTCAGGGTGTCGCCGGTTTCTATTTCGTTAAAATTAGGCGCGGCCAGGCTCTCTCTTAAGAGCGAGGTTTGATCCGCTTTTGTAAAACTGGCTTTAGGTTTTGGCTTTTCTTTAACAGGAGAAACGCGAGCCTGAACTTGTAGAGGCGTGACATCCGCCATCAATTCTGCAAAAGACTTTTGTTCCTTGTCGCTCATTGTTCAATTCTGCATTGAAATTTATCTACAAGCCAGTAAACTGCGCGCCTCGCTTTTGCTCCGGCATAAGCAAATGGAGAGGTGCCGGAGTGGTTGAACGGGCTCGCCTGGAACGCGTGTAAAGGGTTAAACCTTTCGAGGGTTCGAATCCCTCTCTCTCCGCCAATTTCATAATAGCTGGCCGTTGCCAGCTATTATGAAATTCGGCTAAGTGAATGATTTGAACCCAACGCCTCGCGTTAGGGTTCGAAAAATCGGCAGGACGCCGATTTTGACTGCGCAGCAGCCCCGAAAGGGGTGAGCGGCAGGAGCCGCGAATCAATCCTGTTTATATGGGTGCTTAGCTGAATACGCTCTATGGCGACCGGCATCGGTCCCCTCGCAACGATAAGTTGTAAATCCCGCCAGGTCCGGAAGGAAGCAACGGTAGCAACTGACTCGGGTGCCGGGGTGTGGCTGGTGTCGGTTGCCACCCTATCTTTTAGCCAGTTTCTGGCTGCAGAATGATACAGTGGCAACTTGAAACT
>JAPPPA010000303.1 GCA_028817755.1 Gammaproteobacteria bacterium
GTATTTGCTGGCGAGGCAATCGAAGAAGAAGTGCCACGTTTAGAAACGTTGCCGTATATCGCCATCGTGATCGACGAAATGGCCGACCTGATGCTTACCGTGGGTAAGAAGGTTGAAGAGCTGATTCTGCGTTTGGCACAGAAAGCCCGTGCCGCCGGTATTCACCTTATTTTGGCTACGCAACGCCCATCAGTAGATGTAATTACGGGTTTGATTCGCGCCAACATCCCGAGCCGTATTGCCTTCCAAGTAGCGTCGAAAATTGATTCGCGCACCATTCTTGATCAGTCCGGCGCTGAAACCCTACTGGGTAAAGGTGACATGCTGTTCTCACTCGCGGGCAGTATTACGCCCACGCGTGTTCACGGCGCTTTTGTGGACGACCACGAAGTGCATAACGTGGTGTCGTGGATTAAGCAGCATGGCGAGCCGAACTACGATGATTCGATTCTGTCTGACCCTGCAGAGATGATGGCAGAAAGTGGCCTGTCTGGTATTCCCGGCGTAGAAAGCGGCGGGGGCGGCGGAGACGCCGAAACAGACCCACTTTATGACGAGGCCGTGAAAGTGGTTACTGAAACCCGTCGTGCTTCTGTTTCCGGGGTTCAGCGCCGTTTACGTATTGGTTACAACCGTGCGGCGAGGCTGGTAGAAGCAATGGAAGCCGCCGGTGTGGTTGGGCCGCCAAAAACAAACGGCATGCGCGATGTATTAGCGCCACCGCCCATCTCTGACTAACTCAGAGAGACACTATGAAAAAATTATTTGCAGCGTTCCTATTTGTTCCGTCGGTGGCTTTTGCTGCACCGGAAGTATTGGAGCGCTTTCTAAACGACACCCAAGCCTATCAAGCCGACTTTGTACAACGTACGGTCGACGAAGCCGGCGAAGTCACAGCGGTGAGCAGCGGAAGCATGGCCTTAAAACGCGGCGAGGGCATGGGGCAGTTTCGCTGGCAATACCAAGAGCCGTGGGAACAGCTGATTATTGGTGATGGTCAAGACCTGTGGCAGTACGACGCCGATCTTGAGCAAGCAACCAAGCGCCCAATGCAAGAAAGTCTTGCGGGCACGCCAGCCGAATTATTGGTCGGCGGCATGTTGTTACAAGACTGGAACATCAGCCAAGACGAAGTTTGGTTGACAATGAAGCCTAAAGACAACGACCTGCCGTTTCAGTCGATCGCCTTGCGTTTTGAAGGTGAGAACTTGGCGGGCATGAAGTTGCTAGATCAATTTGATCAAACCACGCATGTGGTTTTCGATCACATCGATACGCAACCAGCTTTTGCCGCCAATACCTTTGTCTTTAACGCGCCAGAAGGCACCGAAATTATCGGTGCAGAGGACGACTTTTAGGCCCGCCGTTGACGACTTACAGCACCACGCCTTTAGCCGAAAAAGCCAGACCGAGTGATCTGGCTTCTTTCGTTGGGCAAAAGCATTTGCTGGCGGAAGGCCGCCCCTTACATGCAGCGTTAACGCAAGGCCAATTGCACTCCATGATTTTGTGGGGCCCGCCTGGCTGTGGCAAAACCACCTTGGCGCGCTTGCTCGCTACGGCAAGTGATTGTGAATTTGTGATGCTCTCAGCGGTGTTGGCCGGCGTTAAAGATGTGCGCGCTGTGGTTGCTGCGGCGCAAGACCGTCACCAGCTCGAACAACGCGGCACCTTGGTGTTTGTTGACGAGGTACACCGCTTTAACAAAAGCCAGCAAGACGCGTTTTTACCGTTTGTAGAAGACGGCACCATTTTGTTTGTTGGTGCCACTACAGAGAACCCATCGTTTGAGGTGAATAACGCCTTGCTCTCGCGAGCGCGGGTTTACCGCTTAGAGGCGTTGGCGGCCGCAGATCTAGAACAAGTCATTCAGCAGGCGGCAGAAGGGCAAGGCTTTGAAATCTCTGCCGATCACGCTCAGCAACTGGCTCAAGCGGCTGATGGAGATGCGCGCCGAACGCTGAATCTGTTAGAGCTCTATGGGCAACGCGCGGCGGCGGGCGAGTTAGATGATCAAGCCTTCGCTACCTTGCTTGAAGGTTCCTTGCGCCGTTTTGATAAAGGCGGCGATAACTTCTACGACCAAATTTCAGCGCTGCATAAGTCTGTACGCGGTTCTTCGCCAGATGGTGCTTTGTATTGGCTACGCCGAATGTTAGACGGCGGTGCAGATGGTGGTTATTTGGCGCGTCGCTTGGTGCGTATGGCTTCTGAAGACATTGGCAATGCTGACCCAAGAGCCTTAGAAATTAGTATTAACGCTTGGGAAAGTTACTTGCGCCTAGGCAGTCCAGAAGGCGATTTGGCGCTTGCTCAAGCCGCGGTGTATTTGGCTTGTGCGCCTAAGAGTAATGCTGTGTACGTGGCTTGGAAGGCGGTTGGGCAGGCTGTTAAACAAACAGGCTCGCTCGAGGTGCCGCTGCACCTGCGAAATGCGCCAACCAAATTGATGAAAGAGCAGGGCTTTGGCAAGGCGTATCGCTATGCCCATGATGAGCCAGAAGCCTATGCCGCGGGTGAGCAATATTTGCCAGATCAGCTAGATGGTGTGAGTTGGTATGACCCGGTTCCACGTGGTTTGGAAATCAAAATTTCAGAAAAGCTAGCGCGTTTAAAAGCACTAGACCAGCAGCACCACGGGCAGAACCGCTAAATCCCAAGCGAATTCCCGCCAAATATTGAGCCTAAAGCCCCTATTAGGGGCGCTGACACCGCTATAATGCCCGCTGCTTATACTAATACGCTTCTATGCACTCATTCGGGCAACTACTGGCCGTAGCCCTCGGCGGCGCGCTTGGCGCTAGCTTACGTTGGGCCTTAACACTTTGGTTACCGGCGGCCCAGTTTCCGTGGCCAGTGTTGGTGGCTAATTTGAGCGGCAGCTTTGCCATTGGAATGGTTTGGGCAGCGGCGGAAGGCGCTGTATTACCGGCAGCGGTAAGGCTGTTCCTAGTAACGGGTTTGCTAGGTGCGTTAACCACGTTCTCAACCTTTTCGCTGGATGTGGTTTATTTGCTGCAACACCAGCGCTGGCTAGCAGCCGGCGGGTTTATGGCAGCCAATGTAGTGGGCTGTGTATTTTTGACCTATGTGGCGTTCAATATTGGCCGTCGCTTATTTGTTTAACTGACTGATTTAATCGTTCTTATGCTTGACGCAAAACTTCTTCGCCAAGACCCTGACTTTGTTGCCAAACGCCTAGCGGTGCGTGGTTTGCAGTTCGATGTCGCCGCTTTTCAAGCGCTAGATGAGCAACGCAAGGCGCTCACGGTGGATATGCAGGAGCTGCAAAACACCCGTAACGTCAAATCCAAGGGCATTGGTAAAGCCAAAGCGCAAGGCGAAGACATTGCGCCGTTATTGGCTGAAGTGGAGTCACTGAAAGCTCAGCTGACAGAAGCCGAAGGCAAGCAAGCGGCAGTGCAAGCGCAGATTGACGAAATCTTAATGGGCACGCCAAACGTGCCAGCCGAAGACGTGCCCGCAGGCAACGACGAAGACGATAACGTTGAAGTATTGAAGTGGGGCGAACCAGCGCAATTTGATTTTGAGCCTAAAGACCACGTTGATTTAGGTGAGCAGCTTGGTTTGGATACTGAAACTGCAGCGAATATTGCCTCTGCACGTTTTGCGGTATTGAAAGGCCAGTTAGCGCGCCTACAACGTGCCTTAACGCAGTTTATGTTGGATACGCACGGTAGCGAGCATGGCTATACCGAAATGTATGTGCCTTACATTGCCAACGCCGAAAGCCTGCGTGGCACCGGCCAGCTGCCGAAATTTGAAGAAGATTTATTTGCCATTCGCCGTGGCGAAGATGAGATTCCGTTTTATCTCATTCCGACGGCAGAAGTGCCTGTGACCAATATGGTTCGCGGCAAGATTGTCGAAGACAAAGAACTGCCAGTAAAAATGGTTGCGCATACGCCGTGCTTCCGTTCTGAAGCGGGCTCTTATGGTCGCGACACGCGTGGCCTGATTCGCCAGCACCAGTTCGAAAAAGTCGAGTTGGTGCAGTTGGTTCGCCCACAAGACTCTTGGGCGGCGTTAGAAGAACTAACAGGCCACGCAGAAGCCGTGCTGCAAAAGCTAGAACTGCCTTACCGCAAAGTAACGTTATGCGGCGGCGACCTTGGTTTCTCAGCGGCTAAAACCTACGACCTAGAAGTGTGGTTGCCGGGCCAGCAAGCGTATCGTGAGATTTCTTCTTGCAGTAACTTCGAAGCCTTCCAAGCGCGTCGTATGCAAGCACGCTGGCGTAACCCAGAAACCAATAAACCAGAGCCGCTGCATACGCTGAATGGTTCTGGTTTAGCAGTGGGTCGTACCTTGGTCGCGGTGCTGGAAAACCACCAGCAAGCGGACGGTTCTATTCGCATTCCAGAAGCGCTACGCCCTTATATGGGCGGTTTGGAAGTGCTCAGCGCCTAGCCAGCTTACGGCTTTATGCTTCAGGTTGACCAACTGTCACTTGGCCGCGGTGGCCGCTTAATTCAGCAGGACTTGTCGTTCTCGCTGCAAAGTGGCGACGTATTGCAACTGCTGGGGCCAAACGGTGTGGGCAAGTCTACGGTGCTGCACGCCGTTGCCGGTTTGCTAGAACCTGAAACGGGCGAAGTGCAGTGGCAATCACAGCCTATATTCAGCAATGCCGATGAGTGGCATCGCAGTTTGTTTTTTCTGCCGCATAAGTTGCCAGCACACCCGGTATTAACGCCGGTTGAGGTGCTGCGTGACAGTTTGGCGTTAAAAGGCTTGAAACCGTCAGCAACACAAATTGATGAGGCTTTGTTAGCGGTTGATTTACTCGACCATGCTGACCAAGCCGCGGGTAGCCTTTCAGCAGGGCAGCAGCGCCGTATTTGGTTGGCGCGTTTGGTGTTGTCACTGCGACTATTGCAATCAGAACGGCTGTGGCTCTTAGACGAGCCGCTCCCCAGTTTGGACAAACAAGCCCGAGCACTCGGATTTGATTTGTTGCAACAACATACCGCGCGTGGAGCTATGACCTAGCTGACCTCACACCAAA
>JAPPPA010000324.1 GCA_028817755.1 Gammaproteobacteria bacterium
GCTGGGTCTTCGCTTTTTAACTCGCCTAGGACATAGAGGTTATTGCCGTTCGGCAATATCTCTTCTACGTAACGATAGCTGCCGCCAAACATGCTTAAACCGCTAACAATATCGCTTGGGTGGCGTGAGTTGCCGTACCAGACTTTCTTCTTACAACCGGTGATTTCGGCGTCGAGCGGGTCCACGAGAGCGCGGCCAGTACCATCTTCTAAACTGAAAATGCCACCAGATTCGCCAGAGTCGACGTTGGTCCAACGGGTGCTTTTACCGGTGCGTACGCGGCGCTGAATCCGATAACGCCACCAACAGCAGGGCTGACGTGTGAGTGGCGCAATAATCGGCTCGCCATCGAGCATCTTGGCTGCACCGTAAAACTCAACAAAACCCTGTGCGGCGGAGCGTACTTTTGATGTGGGTGTGTCGTGAATCAGGCGGTGGCGTTTAAAACTGGCCCAGAGCGCAAAAAACGCCCATACCGAAATGACCGTCAGCAGGCCGATGTAAAACAGCGTTTCATCGGCTTGCCAGCTGAGTACAAGCTCGCGCATTGCTGATGGGTATTAGAAAAGAGACTTTAGATCAACATCGGTGATTTCACTGGCGTCAAACTCCAGCAAGTCACGTGGTTGGTGCGCGAACTGTTTGGCGACGAGTACGTCAGGAAATACTTCTTGGCGAACGTTATAAAGATTGACGGACTCGTTATAAAACTCGCGACGATCGGCAATGGCGTTTTCAATACTGGAAATACGCGTTTGTAGCTTTTGGAAAGATTGATCGGCTTTGAGCTCAGGGTAGTTTTCCGCTACGGCAAATAAATTGCCAAGCCCCATGCGCATCACGTTTTCAGCTTTGCCTACGCCTTTGGTGTCGCCATTGTTACGTGCGGTCCAAGCTTGGTTGCGGGCAGCAATAACGTTTTCGAGTGTGGTCTTCTCGTGCGCCATGTATTGCTTACAGGTTTCCACCAGCTTGGGCAGTTCGTCATGGCGTTGTTTAAGTAATACGTCGATATTGGCCCATGCTTTATCAACCGCGTGCTTAAGCGTGATGAGGCGGTTATAGATAACAATGATGTAACCGATTAACAAAATCAGCACACCAGCAATAATGAATGCGGTAGTTTCCATTTCTTAAGACCCCTTTGGATTCTCCGAGTTAACCCTAATACAAGGATAGCGCAGATGCAGCATTACGACTTAATCGCCATTGGTGGCGGCAGCGGCGGCCTAGCCGTGGCGCAACGAGCAGCCTTACGCGGTCAGCGCGCGGCCGTGATTGAGCGCGGCAAACTCGGCGGTACCTGCGTGAATGTGGGTTGTGTGCCTAAAAAAGTGATGTGGTACGGCGCGCATATGGCCGAAGCGATCGAGCAAGCACCTGATTATGGTTTTGATGTCACCAAAAATGGTTTCGACTGGAATGCCTTGGTCACCAAGCGTCATGCCTACATCAAACGCCTAAATGGCATTTACGCCAATAACCTCAGTACCAAAGATATTGATGTGTTTGAAGGTGATGCCAAGTTTGTGGATGCCAAAACACTACAGGTGGGTGAGCAGCAACTCACGGCGGATCATATTGTGATTGCGACCGGCACCACACCGAATGAATTGAGCGCGCCGGGTGCTGAGCATTGCATTACCTCTGATGGCTTCTTTGAACTAGAACAGCAGCCTGAAACCGCTGTGGTGGTTGGCGCGGGTTATATCGCCGTAGAACTTGCCGGTGTGTTAAATGCGTTGGGTACGGATACGCATTTGGTTATCCGTCGCGATAATGTGTTGCGCAGCTTTGATACTGAAATTAGCGACTACGTCACCAATAAATTAGAAGCCGACGGCATCACCTTGCACCGTAATGCCGAGGTGGCGGAAGTGACTGGTAGTGCGGGTGATTTAACCGCCACGCTAAATAACGGTACACAAATTCAGACTAATGCCGTGGTAGTCGCCACAGGCCGCCATGCGCCATTGCAAGAGCTCAATTTAGATGTGACCGGCGTGGCAACCGACCGCGGTTTTGTTGTGACTGACGAATACCAAAACACGAATGTGGAAGGTATTTACGCCATTGGCGATAACACCGGCCGTGCGCCGCTTACTCCGGTAGCGATTGCAGCGGGCCGCCGTTTGGCTGAGCGCTTATTTGGTGGCCAAACCGAAGCGAAGTTGGATTACGACAACATTCCGACGGTGGTCTTTACGCATCCGCCGGTTGGCACGGTTGGTATTACCGAAGCCGAAGCGCGTGATCGACATGGTGACAGCGTAAAAGTCTATCGCAGCCAATTTAACCCGATGAACTACGCCATGAGCGAGCATAAAGTCCCAACCCTGATGCGTTTGATTGTGACGGGTGAAGAGGAAAAAGTCGTCGGTATTCATATGGTCGGCGACGGCTGTGATGAAATCCTGCAAGGCTTTGCCGTGGCGCTAAAAATGGGCGCAACCAAGGCCGACTTAGATAACACCGTAGCGATTCACCCAACCAGTGCTGAAGAGCTGGTGACGATGACATAAGCATGGCGATTCGTGATTTCGACAGCCATTCGCCGGATGTTGCCGCTAGTGCCTATGTGGATGAAGCGGCAACAGTTATCGGGCAAGTGTCACTCGGTGCCGATAGCAGTGTTTGGCCGCAGGCGGTGATTCGTGGTGACGTGAACACCATCCGTATTGGTGCGCGTAGCAATATTCAAGATGGCACCGTCGTGCATTGCTCGTACGACGGGCCCTACCTGCCTGGCGGTGCTGGCACAGTAATTGGCGACGACGTCACTGTCGGTCACCTAGCGATGTTGCATGGCTGCACCATTGGTAACCGTTGTTTGATTGGCATGAAAGCAACAGTGATGGACCGCGCCGTGATTGAAGACGAAGTGATGTTGGCGGCAGGCAGTTTGGTGCCACCTAATAAGCGCCTAGAGTCTGGTTATCTCTATCAAGGTAGCCCGGCGCAGAAAAAGCGGCCGCTGACCGAAAGTGAAAAGGAATACCTGCAATATTCCGCGCAGCACTATCAGCGGTTGTCTGCAAAATACAAAAAAGCAATCAGCTAATAGATCTACAAAAACTTCTCGGGTCGGCTATCCTAAGGGTATGTTGGTCGGCGCCAGGGTTTGCGGGTAGTTAGCTCCCGTGTGCGGCCAGTCTATATAACAAGAACAAGGTCGCTAGCTTTAGGGGAGCCAATAATGGCAAAAGCAGCTATAGAAAATAGCAAGTGGTTTGGTGCGGCGGACACTGGGGATTTGCTGGGTTCGATTCTTAATTCGTCTACCGAATATTCCATTATTGGCAAAGATTTAGATGGCAATATTGTGCTCTGGAATGAGGGTGCAACGCGTATCTATGGTTACGCGGCGGATGAGGCTGTCGGTATTTTGAATGCCGAAGAGCTTTACACCGAAGAAGACCGCGCCAGCGGCAAGCCTGCACAGATGCTCGCGGCTGCGTTGAAAGAAGGCCGTTGGATTGGCACGTTAAACCGGCAACGTAAAGATGGCCGTGTATTTGCTGCCGCAGCCGCACTCACGCCAAGGGTTAATGAGCAAGGTGAAACAGTTGGCTATTTGCTGATTTCACGGGACGTATCTGAAGACGTTCAGCTAACCGAAGAGTTACGTGAGCAACAGGCGTATACGCGCTCCCTTATTGAGTCAAATATTGATGCCTTGATGACGACAGACCCGATCGGTGTGATCTCGGATATCAACCAGCAAATGGCATCGCTCACCGGCTATAGCCGCGAAGAGCTTATTGGTACGCCATTCAAGCAATACTTTACTGACCCCGAGCGTGCGGAAGCCGGTATTCGCCAAGTATTGGCGGAAGAAAAGGTTACAAACTACGAGCTGACGGCCAAACACAAAGACGGCCATGAAACGGTGGTGTCGTATAACGCGTCGATCTTCCGAGATGCGAACGGCAAGCTTCAGGGCGTATTCGCCGCGGCGCGTGACATTACCGAGCAGAAGGCACTAGAAAGACGCTTACGGGATTCAGAGTCTTATAACCGCGGTTTGATTGAGGCCTCGGTGGATGGCTTGATTACAGTGGATCCTGACGGCAATATTTCCGATGTAAACGATCAGATGACGCGGATGTCGGGCTACTCCCGTGAGGAGTTGATTGGTACGCCGTTCGCCGACTATTTCGAAGACTCTGAGCGCGCTACCGAGGGTGTCAATGAAACCTTCGAAAAGGGTGTTGTAACCGAGTACGTACTGAATCTGCAGCCGAAAACGGGTGACTCCAACCTGGTATCGTTCAACGCATCGATCTTCCGTGGGCCGGATGATTCTGTGCAGGGTATTTTTGCCTCGGCGCGTGATATTACCGAGCAATCCACGCTGCAGGATCAGCTGGATGAAGAGCGTACCTATAACCGTGGTTTGATTGAGGCGTCGTTGGACGGCCTGATCACAGTAGACCCGGCCATGCTGATTACCGACGTAAACCAAACCATGTGCCGGATGTCGGGTTACGACCGCGAGGCACTGATTGGATCGCCATTCCCTGATTACTTTACAGATCCTAAGCGTGCTTCTGATGGTGTGCGTTTAACACTGAATAGTGGTGAGGTAACTAACTACCAATTAACGCTGCGTACCGAAAGCGGCGAAGAGATGTTGGTATCGTTTAACGCCGCGCTGTTTAAGGACGAGCAAGGTACGGTGCGTGGTATTTTCGCCTCTGCGCGTGACATTACCGAGCAGGCAACATTGCAAGAGCAGGTGGCCGAACAGCAGGCCTATAACCGTGGTTTGATTGAGGCCTCGGTGGATGGTCTGGTAACGGTTGATGAAAACCACGAAATTACTGACGTAAACGAAACCATGTGCCGGATGGTAGGGCGCCGTCGCTCGCAACTTATCGGCACTAGGTTCCCTGACTATTTCACCGAAACCGGTCGCGCGGCTGACGGTGTTCGCCAAACCTTTAACGAAGGCTCTGTAACTAACTACGTGCTGACGTTGAACGCGGCCGACGGTGAAGAGCTGCCAGTGTCGTTTAACGCCGCG
>JAPPPA010000008.1 GCA_028817755.1 Gammaproteobacteria bacterium
CGAATTCCACGGCTTTGTGTTCCATTTCTTCTACTGCGTGCCAGGCCATCATGGCGCGTACGCGTTCATCGGCACCAGCTAGCACTTCTTTTCGGGCAAAGAACACATCAGCCATCATGGCGGTGAAATGTTCAAACGCCGCGGTTAAGGCAACGTTATAGCTGGCGGAATAACGGCGTAGACGGATCTCGGTGATTTTCTTGGTGTAACCGGTCAGCGATTTCACCGGCACACCTTGGCGCGCTAGGCGGTCGTTAAAGTCGGTATGCACGCGGCCGTGTTGGCCTTCTTGGTGGGAGAAGTCTTTCACCTCTTCCAACATTTCTGGATCGGCAATGTCTTTGCGGAAGGCATTCACCGAGGCAATAAAGTAGCGCTCGCCGTCTGGAAACGTCGCTTGCACAGCATCCATTAAGCGCGTTTGGAACGGGTCGCCCGCCGCCCAATATTTGGGAATGTCGTCCGATTTAAAACCAAAGTCCAAGTTCATTCGCACTTGGATGGGTTCTTTATGTACCAAGTTGGTCACGATGCTCTCCTACTTTTTTATAAATCCAGTGTAGTAATCACGAACTAAAGCACCAAGCCTTTAGGCTGCTTCTACGCCGACGTTACTTTCCAAAATTTCGTTATTTGTTTCGTTGCTTTCAACGCGGCTATAAGTGAGCGCTGAATGCGTAACACGGCCAAGCTTGAGCTGCACGGCGTCACTTAAGTAATCACCTAGCGCCGCCCACGGCTTTTTGTCGCCTTCCATTGGGCGTACATGTGCGCCACGCAACACATAGCCTGGCTCGTTATCTTTTTGCGGTTTATTGCGTGCTGCGCTACCCGCATTGGCCGTCACTACGTCTGCGCCGCTGTCATCCATGTGCTTCACCACCCGTAGAAAGTGGTCGGTCACAATGTCGGCTTTCAATGTCCAAGAGGCATTGAAATAGCCATTGATGTGTAGAAAGTTAGGCACACCTTCAAACATCATGCCCTTGTATAGCATCAGCTCGTTCACTGCTACCGGCGCGCCATCTACTTTGACCTCGGCCCCACCAAAAGCCAGCAGCTCTAGGCCAGTCGCGGTAATGATGATGTCAGCGTCTAAATGCTTGCCCGATTTCAGTTGAATACCGGTCTTATCGAAGGTTTCAATGCCATCGGTCACAACCGAGGCTTTACCATCCACGATTGCCTTGAATAGATCACCATTCGGCACCGCACATAAACGCTGTTCCCAAGGGTTATAACGCGGCTCAAAATCGGCCATATCGGCCTTGCCTTTTAAGCGTGATTTCACACCGCCCAGTAGAAAACGACGCACCATTTTCGGCCAACGGCCAGCGGCGTTATACAGCGCACGGCCTAGCAATACATTACGTACGCGCGAGATAGCAAACACCCAGCTTACAGGCATAACTTTGCTCATCCACACGTACACCGGGTCCACTTCCGGCACCGAGATCACGTAGGTAGGCGACCGCTGCAACATGGTGACTTGAGCGCCTTTATTGGCCATATTTGGTACTAAGGTAACCGCCGTTGCGCCACTGCCAATCACCACCACGTTTTTGCCTTGGTAGTCCAAATTCTCCGGCCAAAACTGTGGATGAACAATGTCACCTTCAAATGCATCGCGGCCAGCGAACTCTGGCGTATAACCTTTTTTGTGGTTGTAGTAACCCGTGCCATTCACAATGAACTGCGCACTAATACGCGTGGTTTCACCGCTTTCAATGTCTTTGCTGGTCACTGTCCAGCGCCCTGCTTTAGAACACCACTCCACCTGCTCAATTTCCGTTTTAAAACGAATATTGGGGATTACGTTGTGCTCTTCTGCCGCCTCAGTCACATAGGCTTTAATCGACGGCCCGTCGGCCAGCAGCTTAGGGCTTTTCCAGGGCTTAAAGCTGTAGCCGAACGTGGTCATATCTGAGTCTGAACGAATACCCGGATACTTAAACAAATCCCAGGTGCCGCCAATCGCTTCGCGGCGTTCTAGCACGGTATAAGACTTATCTGGCATTGCCCGATTTAGACGGCAAGCCGCGCCAATGCCGGACAAGCCCGCGCCCAAAATAACTATGTCGTACTGGGCATCATATTGAGCATCGTAATTTGCGGTATTCATCACCAACTCCAAGCTGCGCTAGTGCGCAGCGGCGTACATGGCTTCTGACGCGGCCATCGGGTCTTGCGACTGGTCGTAAGTGTTTTTCCAAGCGTCGTAGTTATGTACCGACGGCAATTGGTTGGGGTGGAAACCCGGCTTGTAGTACTTAGCCAGCGCCGGAACCATACGGGTGAACACACCTTTACGCGGACCGAACATCCACACTAAACCGCGTGCATAAAGCGCCAAGCGTTCGCGACGACCAATGCCATCAGACTTCAACATAAACCACGGCATGATGAGGGTATTTAGCGTGAACGAGAACAGTGCGTGAGTCATCGCCGTTGTGCGGCGTATATAGCCTACTTTGGCGACCTTTTGCATTACGTCGTAAGCCACGGCTTTATGTTCCATTTCTTCAATGGCATGCCAAGCAAACATGGCTTTTACGCGCTCATCCGCACCCGCAAGTACGCGTTTTTCTGCAAAAAACAGTTCGGCCATCATGGCAGTTAAATGCTCAAACGCAGCCGTCATCGCAACGTTGTACTTAGCGGAAAAATACTTCAAACGACGGTTATTGAGCTTCAAAATCATGCCCGTCACACGCTTGATATCTAAACCTTGACGTTGCAAGCGCTCGTTAAATTCGGTGTGTACGCGACCATGTTGCCCTTCTTGCATGGCAAAGTCTTTCACTTCGGCCTTTAATTCAGGATCTTCAATCTGATCTTTAAACGCCATTACGGTGGTAATGAAATAACGCTCGCCGTCTGGAAACGTCGCCTGCACCGCGTCCATCATGCGGGTGCGGAAGGGATCGCCCGCCATCCAGTACTTAGGAATATCGTCACCCTTAAAACCAAAGTCCAAGCCCATGCGTACTTCGGGGGTTTCTTTGTATTCTGCGTGCGCCATTTCTGTCTCCAAAGATCTCAATGCGTTAATTTGCTGCAAATATAGTAGGCATACACTCGTAGACAAACGAGGTGCAGAAACGACAAAAAGGGATTATATTGCGACAATGGCAACTGCAATTGATCTCACCGGACTGAGCTTACTCACCCGCGCCACCGCGCTAGGCGGCGGTGATTTTAATGCCGTGGTTCAGCAGTTAGATATTGGTGTTTCAAACAACAACTACGCGTTCCAACAGCTCTCGGTTGACGACATCAATGCCTTACTGTTTGCTCTAGAAGCGCAATGCCATCTAAAGCACTATCCGTTTGCCTTTGGCGAAACCTTTAACTTTGACGGCCTGCCGGAAATGTCTGCCTTTGTCGTAAGCGCTAGTAACCTGCGTGACGCCGCCCAACTCATCGACTGGATTCCAAAACTGATCCACCCCGCCATACAAATAGACGGTAGCGAGTTTGAGACTCAAGCTCGCACAAGTCTGAGTTTTTGCCATGCCGACGGTAGCGAAGCCGACATGCCGATCTTTGCGGAAATGATCGCCGCCGTCGTTAAACGCTTTAGTCAGCTCATTGCGCCGCAAGCCTCGCCAATGATGAGTGTTAGCTTTGCCCATGCGCCGCGCCGCGACATTGAGGCCTATCAGCAATACTTTGGCTGCGACATTCACTTCAACGCCGACCGTAACCAAATGCAGTTTGACCCCGCGCTGCTAGACCAACCGCTGCCCGGCAACCTGCCGCCAGTGCACGAACAAGCCGAACAAAGCATTCGCGTAAAACTGTTAGATAGCACGCTAAGCGACGGATTTAAAAATCAAATTCAAACTTTGCTAAAGAAAGAATTGCACCTCTTCGGCGAAGGCATTGAAGGCGTTGCGCAAGTCTTACACATTCATCCACGCAAGCTACAACGCGAGCTAAAAGCCGAAGGCCATCGCTTTTCAGAAGTGCTGGCGCAAACCCGCAAAGCCGTCGCCTGCGACATGCTTAAACACAGCGACCTAGACGTAGACAGCATTGGCTTTAAACTCGGCTTTGAAGAGCGCCGAAGCTTTACCGCCGCGTTTAAAAAATGGCTCGGTGAAACACCAACGGCCTACCGCCAAAGCCATCGCACAAGGCCATCACAAGACTCATAAATAAAGAGAAGACACCCCAGCCATGCGCCGCCTTATTCAGTACAGCCTATACCCCGCCACCATGGCCGCCAGCGTCTATAGCGCCTACCTCATGCTCTATATCCACCAGCTACCGCTTTACAGCATTATGGCGCCGCTCACCGCAGCATTCCTACTGGTCGGCGTGATGGAACGCGTAATGCCCTATCGCGCCAAATGGAACACGCCGCAAGAAGACCTAGTCACCGACGCCACCTACATTGGCATTAACCTCGCCCTGCGCGAGGCCGCCAATGTTGGTTTTAAACTCGCCCTAATCGCCGCACTCGCCAGCGTTGGCTTTAACAATGCCAGCCTAAATATTTGGCCGACCGAGTGGCACCCGCTGTTCCAGCTGGTTCTAGCGCTACTGGCTTTGGACTTCTTCGAATACTGGTTTCACCGCAGCTCACACAAATTCGGCTTTCTGTGGCGCTTTCACGCTATTCACCACAGTCCCAAGCGCCTGTACTTCTTTAACGCCGCGCGCTTCCACTTTGTTGACTGGCTAGCACTCGCCGCGATTGATGTCATTGTGATTATGGCGCTCGGCGCAGACGTCACCCTCGTCGCACTCGCCGTGGTCTTTATCCAAACCCACGGCCTTTTCCAGCACGGCAATGTCGACGTCAAACTCGGCTTTTTGAATTACCTGCTCAGCGGCCCAGAGCTGCATCGCTGGCATCACTCCAAACTCATTGAAGAGTCCGACACCAACTTCGGTAACAACGTCATTGTGTGGGATTTACTGTTCGGCACCTGGTTCTTACCAAAAGACCGCGAAGTAGGCGTTCTCGGCCTCTTTAACCCAGATTATCCGACCAGCTTTTGGGGCCAGCTAAAAGC
>JAPPPA010000140.1 GCA_028817755.1 Gammaproteobacteria bacterium
GTGCTAATTTAGTCGCGGGAGAGCAGTTCCCAGAACATATTGATTGCGGCGCCGTGCGTTTGCCGCTGCGTTATGCCTTTGAGCCGGGGCGTGAGAAAGACGGCATTAGCGTTGATGTGCCGGCACAGCTGCTGAATCAATTAGACAAGCGTCGCTTAGATTGGCTGGTGCCCGGTTTAATCGAAGAAAAAGTCACCGCCATGATTCGGGCCTTGCCTAAAGCCAAGCGGCGCAACTTTGTACCAGCCCCCGATTTTGCGCGTGCGGCTATTGAGCGCATGACTTACGCCGAGGGCGACTTACGTGACAAGCTTGCCCAAACGTTACACGCTATTAGTGGAACGCCTTTGCATGGCGATGATTTCAACGCCTTAACGCTAGAGCCGCATTTGTCTTTCCGTTTTCGCCTGCTGGGCCAAGACGGTAAAAATAAAACCAAAGTGTTGGCGACTAGCCGTGATGTCGATAGCTTTAAGCAAGAACACGGGCAAGCCGCCAAAGTGGCATTTAAGCAGGCGGTAGCCAGCAGTAAAGGCAGTAGCGGTGGTAAGCACCCACTAGAGAAAACCGACTTAACCGACTGGAGCTTTGACGACCTGCCGCCAGTATTGCGGATGGAACGTGGTGGCATTGCTACCCAAGCTTGGCCAGCGGTTGAGGACCGCGGTAGTAGTGTGGCCATTCGACTGTTAGATAACGAGCCGGGTGCAAAGACAGTGCATCGCCAAGGTGTGCGTCGTTTAGCTATTCTCAAGCTGAATAAAACGTTGAAATATATTGCTAAAGAGTGTGATGCGGCGAACCGCATCGAAACGCGTTTGTGTGCAGCCAAGCAACCTAATTCCTGGCAGCAAAATATTATTAGTGACCGGTATGCTCAACGGGCAAGGCATTGGCCCGGCTTGGTCACCGAGTTTTGTGAAGTATTGGTGGACGAAGTGGTACTAGCGCCCGTGTTTGCGGATGCGCCGGTTTATCGTTCCAGCACCTTTGGTTTGATGATTTATGAGCGCGAGCCAGATTTGGTGCCGCGCGCTACCGAGCTGTGGCGTCAGCTCAAAGAAGCAGCGGATACCTTGCAACGTGTGCGTAGTCGTTTGGAGTCTTTAGGCTTGCGAGCGATGCAAGCCAGTGCTGATATTCAGATGCAAACCCAGGCGTTGTTTTTCCCAGGCTTCATGGCGGCTTGGGGCCTAGACGCGGTGATGCAATATCCGCGTTATTTAAAAGCCTTAGAAGGGCGTTTAGAGAAGATCGATAGCAATCCGCAGCGAGACGCTGGCTGGCAAAA
Organism: Gammaproteobacteria bacterium; assembly: GCA_028817755.1. Classification (GTDB taxonomy): domain Bacteria; phylum Pseudomonadota; class Gammaproteobacteria; order JAPPPA01; family JAPPPA01; genus JAPPPA01. The sequence continues at coordinate 1,292 of JAPPPA010000140.1, forward strand.
CCAAGTGGCACCGCTGTATGAACAGCTATTTGAGAAGTTAGAGCGTCAGCCAGAATTTATTAATCAGCCGGGTGTGCGAGAGTATCGCTGGTTGCTAGAAGAGTTTCGCATCAGCCTATTTGCGCAGCCACAAAAACCACGTGAAGCGGTTTCTCTAAAACGGCTGAATAAACTCTGGGATGAGTTGAAGAAGGCTTAGCCGTTAGCGACGATCATGCCGCCAACGCTATAAGCGCATTCGCGGACATATTCCATTTCACTTTCGCTGAAGTCAGTGGCCCGAACTTTCAGCGATGTGAAATTAACGGTGCCCCAAATGTTTTCATTCACGATGATTGGCGCAGCAATATAGGCTTCTAGCTGTAATGACTCGTACAGTGGGTGGCCGCGTAGCCCTGGGCTGCCGTTGTAAGAAGACAAACTCACGGAGCGCCCGGTGCCGATCACTTCACGGCACAGGGTGTCTTTTAAGGCAAAGGTTTCACCCGGAACAAACACACCGCCATCTGAATCTACCGCCTCAATGGTGTAGAGGTTGTTATCAATGTGGCTAACGATGCCCATTTCTAAACCTAGGGCTTCGCGCCCTAGATTCAGCATTTCGTTGCAAGCATCGCGTTGTTCAGGTGTTAATTGCATAGTTCAAGCTTAGCGGCTTTCTAACTCATTATGAAGGCTAACAAACAATTCGGTTAGTTTGTGTTTTGGTGAGTGCCAAATGAGTGGCACTGAAGCGTCGTGAGATTCCTTCACGATAATCGAGCTGGTGAGGCGTGTTTCCAACATCGGTTGGCCTTCCTCAATTAGCTCTTCTACCAAGCGCTGCGGTAATTTTGCCCGTGGTTGGAATTGGTTAACGGCAATGCCTTCAATTTCCAATTCGTCGTTATGGTCTTCGCGAATTTCTTCTACGGTGTCCAGCAAGTTATAAAGTGCTTGGCGTGAGAAGTCGTCGCAGTCAAACGGAATGATGCAACCATTTGCGGCGATGAGTGCGGAACGCGTGAAGAAGTGCAGTGCCGGTGGTGTATCAATATAAATACGGTCGTAATCCAGCTTGCTGAGTGCATCACGCAGCTTAAAGATTTTGGCGCGGGCCTCTAACTTTACTTGTAGGTCGTCTAGATCCGGTGCCGCGGCAATCAGGTCTAAATTTTCAAATGGTGTTGCGGTGACATAGTCCGCCAAGTTGGCTTTGCTGCCACTGCGGCCTTTCAGGATGGTTTCAAAATAATCGGCAACAGTTTGGTCGGCAATAATGCCTTCCGAGCTCAACAAATATTGTGAGGCGTTGCACTGAGGATCTAAATCCACAACGAGGGTTTTAAGTCCTTGGCTGGCGCTGATGGCTGCCAAGTTGCAGGTAATGGTGGATTTACCCACGCCGCCTTTCTGATTAAAGACCACGCGTCTCATTGATGTCTCCTGATTTTGTATAAATAAAGTCGGCGGGCAGTGTAGAGAAATTCATTTCGGCTGAATAGCGTTACGCCGCAAACTCATATAAAAACGCCCGCATGAAGCGGGCGTTTTTATCGTCGGTAGCGTCTAAATTAGACTTTGCTACGGTCGAAAATGGTGGCCATGGTTTGAGCGAACATAATGTCGCCTTCAACCTGAAGCTTGCCAGTCATAAACGCAGTTACGCCGTCTAGGTCGCCATTCAGTAGGTCAACTAGGTCATCGTCTTCGATGGTTAGGGTAACGGTAGCGTCGTCAGAAGAACCCTCGGCCACGGTGCATTCGCCGTTGGCGATGGTGGCGTACATAGGGGTAGAAATGTTGTATTGAATTACAGCATTTACGTCAGCACCTGCTTCAGCGTCAAAGGCTTGTGGCATTTGCTTAATCATTTCAACAGCGCTCATTGGCGGTCTCCATAGTTTTAATTCGTTAGGAATCAGGTTTTGGTCTGATGCCGGTCATGCTATAACGCACTCAATCCAAAACACAACCGCTGCAGCGACATAAAAAGAGAAATGGATTTAGCTAACTACGCTCCTGATTCTGTAACGATTTCTGAACGCTACCTGCCAATGTCTGATGGCGTGGAGTTGCGTGTCTTTGATTTTGTACCCGCTGACGATGATGCGGCCAAACCCGTGGTGGTTTTTGTGGCTGGCTGGATCTCGCTTATTTCTGGTTGGCAGGGGTTTTTACGCCGCTTAACAGAAACGCATCGTGTGTTGTACGTGGAAACTCGGGAGAAGTTTTCTTCCCGCGTAACCGACATGAAAAACACCGATTTTGATTTGCCGCGTTTGATTCTGGATGTGCGCGAAGTGCTAGAGCAGGGCGTAGAGCCAGGCCGTGATTTCGTGTTGTCGGGTAGCTCGTTAGGCGCAACGGCGATTATGGAATACTTAATGACCCAAGAAGGCCCGGAGCCTTTGGGTAATGCCTTAATTGCACCGAACCCTGAATTACGTTTCCCTGCACCGATTATGGCCATTATTAAACTCTTCCCACCGCGTGCTTATGCGCCGGTGCGTGAGTTTGCCAAATGGTATTTACGTACCTTCCGTCTCGATCCGAAGAAAGAGCCGGAGCAAGTAGAAAAGTACGAAAACACCTTGGATCAAGCCGACCCATACAAGCTGAAGAAAAACGTTTTTGCCTTAATGCGCTATCGCGCTTGGGGGCGTATGCATGACATCGTGCAAGATTGCCTCATCATTGGTGCCTCGGCCGACAAGCTTCATGGTTTAGAGAACTTAGAACGTATGTTGGCAGAAATGCCAAAGGCCAAGCTTGAAGCGATGGAAAGCAATAAGGCTACGCACGGTGCGGGCGCGGCTGATCTTGTGACTGCTTATGTGGATGAATTACTTAAATCTTGAGTGATTTTGGTTGTGCCGCTAGGGCTCAGCATGACTAAATTGGCGGTGCTGGCGTAAATACGGCCCGCTTCACGGAGTTGGTTAATTAACTTGGCATCGTCTAGTTGGTGAAACCAAACGTAGTCTTCACCCTCTACTAATTCAGTATTCAAATGCTTAAAGCGTTTGAAGGCCCAACCTTTGTCTTGAGCGTACTGCACATCCAGTTCGCGGAAACTGGTAAAGTTGGAAAGATCTACAGCATTCATAGGAGGAGAGTTGTGACTTCAGTTTATGACTTTTCGGCGAAGAATATTAAAGGCGAAGACGTTGCGCTAGCCGATTTTTCAGGCAAAGCCTTATTAATCGTTAACACCGCCAGCAAGTGTGGTTTTACGCCGCAATATAAAGGCCTGCAAAAAGTATATGCAGAGTTGCAGGGTGAAGGCCTAGAAATCTTGGGCTTTCCTTGCAATCAGTTTGGTAAGCAAGAACAAGGTAATGAAACCCAGATTGCTGAGTTTTGCGATATGAACTTTGGGGTTGAATTCCCCATGTTCTCGAAAATTGAAGTAAACGGCGATGGCGCGCATCCGCTTTATCAACACTTGAAAAATGAAGCGCCAGGTTCTTTGGGGATCAAAGCAATTAAGTGGAATTTCACTAAGTTTCTGGTAAACAAAGAAGGACAGGTAGTAAAACGCTATGCGCCAACTACCAAACCCGAAGACATCGTCGAAGATATTAAGAAGGTGCTGTAGATATGGATATTAGGGGGTTGCTGCCTAAGGCAGTCTGGGGTGTGTTTTTAGGGGCCATGATGGTCATCGGAACGGGTTGTAGCTATTTGCAAAAGCAAGGCTTTGAAACAGCCTCTACCGAACCTATGAACTACAAAGAAA
>JAPPPA010000287.1 GCA_028817755.1 Gammaproteobacteria bacterium
CAATATGAATGTGGGGACGGTGATGTTTTCTATTGTCTGTTCGCTAACCCGGTAGCCCTCTAGGTAGCTTTCAGCGCTGTTAGCTGGCAATAGACCGGCATCGACAAAGAAATCTGTCATTTCATCTAGGGTTTCCAGCTTAAGGGCGGCGTTAAAGTCATAAAGTTCGCTCCAAGCCGCTTGTTTAGCTTGGATAGAGCGGCGCCATTTCTTGCGAAAGTAGTGATGATAAAGCTTAGGGCCCTTGGCTAATGCCTTCATGGTGGAAAGCGGCCTTACGGCGGGGCTAACGGCAAATACGGCGTCCAGTGGGATCTCTAAATCTTTCGCTAGACTGGCTATACGCAGACTGAAGTTGCCGCCCATAGAAAAGCCTGCCAGTAGGTTGTGTGTGTCGCTTCCGTAGCTTTCGCAAAGCTGCTTTGTCGCTTCAGCGACTTCTAGCAAGCAAAGGCCGTGGAAAGGGCCTTCGTTTAAATGATAGGTATTGCCGTGGTCCCGTAGGTTAAGGCGCGAGACGCTGTAGCCGCGTTTATATAGGTAAGTGCCCAGCGAAACGAGGTATACCGAATTTGAACATCCTTCCCAGCCATGAAGCAGCACGGCGTGACCTTTAGGGTTTGGGTGCTGATTAATATCAGCAGCGAGTTTTCCTTCGCTGGTTTCTAGAATGATGCGTGTGGAAGTTTTGAGCTGCGGAAAGCGATTCAATATGAACCAGCGGCGCAATTTAAAGCTGGCAAGCATCGACTGCGTATGTGGGTGCTTTAAAAGCCCGCGTGGGTGAAAAGGTTTCTCTGTGTGCATGGTGATGGCTTTGAATGCTTTGTTGGGCCTTTGTATTCATCCTGCCAAAGCTTTTGCAGGGCGTCACTACCTTCTGGCTTATTCAGGTAATAAATATCATTATTTAACATAATATATATTATGCGCATATTGATTTGAGTCTTCTCTGGTGCCCGTAACGTCTACTCTGCTTGTTAAAATGGCTTCTACGGCCGTAAAACGGTTTTATGGCGTAACTATTTATTCAAAGGAAACCTCATGGCCTGGAATGTTTATCTGTCTGGTGAGATTCACACCGACTGGCGTCAGCAAATTCAAGACGGCGCTGTTGCGCTAGGTTTGCCAATTACGTTTACTTCTGCGAATACGAACCATGAAGCCAGCGACGCTGCTGGTGATGTTTTGGGCGAACAAACGGAAAACTTTGGCGTGACCACCAATCGGCCAAGGTCAATGCAATACGAACCAGCACACTAATTAAACAATGCGATATTGCGGTGATTCGTTTTGGCGAAAAATACAAGCAATGGAACGCTGCGTTTGATGCTGGCCAGTGCGCGGCTCTAGGTAAGCCTTACATCACGCTACATGACGACACCATTGTGCATCCGCTAAAAGAAGTTGATGGCGCGGCAATGGCTTGGGCCCAAACGCCACAGCAGGTTATTGAGGTGCTTAAGTACGTAGCGAATGAGTCCTAAGCCCCCTATTTAAGCCACAAATCTAAAGCCAGCATTAATGCTGGCTTTTTTGTTGGAGGCTCTTTCTAGCCTTTTGCTGTACGCAATTTATACATAAGTTTCCATAAGTGTTTGTTTTGCGGTTAATCGTTGTGTTGCAGCGTTTTCTAGAACGCTAAGTTTCTTTTTAAGTGTTTGATATCTATAACTTTGTTGCAGTGCGTCGCGCATCCTGTTGCGCATAGGCTGGAGTGCTCTAGGTAAACCGACGAACGGCTGTGTATTAATTTAGAAACGCTCCAGCGGGCTGTCTAACAAGCTTTTAACACCTTATCCACAGCTTAAACCACAGGGATACTACATATAGTGCTTGCGTTAAGGTTTAAGCCCCTTTATCTTGTGCCTTATTGAGCGCGACCCAATATCTTGTGCCTGCCAATAAGAACTAAACACAAGTTATGGGTATGTTGATAAAAGTCATATCAACAACCGGGTTAATCAGGCTTATCCCTAGCGTGCTGATAAATAAAGCCAAGCCCTGCACACACATTGCCACCCGGAGGCACCATGGAATCACAAGTTAGCACTGCGACCGACTCGCCCGCTCCAGCAGCCGATATGCCCGAAGTATCTGCTGAAACTAACGCGCAAATTCAAGCGAACGAGCCTGGTCAGGTTCGTGTTATTCGCCGTAATGGCAAAATCACCCCGTTTGACGCCAGCAAAATTGAAGTGGCCTTAACCAAAGCCTTTTTGGCGGTTGAGGGTGGCACTGCGGCTGCTAGCTCACGCGTTCACGAGACTGTGAAAGCCTTAAGTGCGTCTGTTTCTAAAATGGTGACTCGTTCACTACCAGGCGGCACCGGCACTGTTCACATTGAAGATATTCAAGATGCGGTTGAGCTAGCGTTGATGCGTGCAGGCGAGCACAAAGTAGCGCGTGATTACGTGCTATACCGTGAAAGCCAAACTGCTAAGCGTGCTGCAGAAGCCCCAGCGCAAGAAGAAGCTGCCGCTCCAGCACTAAATGTAACGCTGAAAAACGGCACCACTACCCCATTAGATTCTGACCGCGTGACTTACCTGATTAAGGAAGCTTGCGAAGGTCTACAGGGCGTTGACGCTGACAAAATCATTGCTGATGTCATGCGTAACCTTTACGACGGCATTACCGAGGACGAGCTAGCACAAGCGTTGGTGCTTTCTGCTCGTGCTTTGATTGAAGAAGAGCCTAACTACACCTTTGCTTCTGCTCGCTTGTTGCTTGATAGCGCGCGCCATGAAGCCTTGGTATTCCTAGGCAGTGACACCACTTCGGCTACTCAGGCAGAAATGGCTGAGCTTTACGCTGATTACTTTAAAGATTATCTCCAAGCAGGTATCGATAACGAACTGATCGATTCCAAACTAGGCCAATACGACCTGGACCAGCTTGGTGCCGCGCTAACACCAGAGCGCGACCGCCAGTTCACCTACCTTGGCTTGCAAACGCTGTATGACCGGTACTTTATCCACAAAGAAGATACCCGATTCGAATTACCGCAAGCCTTTTTTATGCGCGTAGCAATGGGGCTAGCGCTGAACGAAGTAAACCGCGAAGAACGTGCGATTGAGTTTTACAACGTACTGTCTAAGTTCGACTTTATGAGTTCAACGCCTACCCTATTTAACTCAGGCACCCTGCGCCCGCAGCTCTCGTCTTGCTACCTGACGACTGTGCCCGATGAACTAGAAGGCATCTACAACGCCATGCGCGACAACGCTTTGTTGTCTAAATTCGCTGGCGGCCTTGGCAACGACTGGACCCGTGTGCGCTCAATGGGTGCCTACATTAAAGGCACCAACGGCAAATCTCAGGGTGTGGTTCCGTTCCTTAAAGTAGCTAACGACACCGCCGTAGCCGTAAACCAAGGCGGCAAGCGTAAAGGTGCGGTTTGTTCTTACCTAGAAACTTGGCACTTGGATATTGAAGAGTACCTAGACCTACGTAAGAACACCGGTGACGAGCGTCGTCGTACCCACGACATGAACACCGCTAACTGGATTCCTGATCTGTTCTTGCAACGTGTGCACGAAGATAAAGAGTGGACCTTGTTCTCTCCTGCTGACGCACCAATGCTTCACGACCTATGCGGCCAAGAGTTCAAAGCCGCTTACGAAGAGTGCGAGGCGAAAGCTGCACGCGGCGAGATCAAGCTGTTCAAGAAAATTTCTGCCGTACAACTATGGCGCAAAATGCTGGGCATGTTGTTCGAAACAGGCCACCCATGGATGACCTTTAAGGATCCATGCAACCTGCGTAGTCCACAACAACACGCCGGTGTGGTTCACAGTTCAAACCTTTGTACTGAGATCACGCTTAATACTTCGGACAAAGAAATCGCGGTATGTAACCTTGGTTCGGTTAACTTGCCTCAGCATATTGATGCCGACGGTAATCTCGACACTAACAAGCTAGAGCAAACCATTAACGTGGCCATGCGCATGCTTGATAACGTGATCGACATTAACTACTACAGCGTGCCGCAAGCACGTCGCTCAAACCTACGTCACCGCCCTGTTGGCCTAGGCATCATGGGCTTCCAAGATGCGCTGTATAAGCAACGCATTGCTTATGACTCAGAAGCCGCTGTTGAGTTTGCTGATGTTGCCCAAGAGCACGTGAGCTACTACGCCATTAAAGCGTCAACTGACCTGGCTGAAGAGCGTGGCGCTTACGCGACCTTTAAAGGCTCGCTATGGGATCAAGGTATCCTGCCTTACGACTCAATCAATATTCTTGATGAAAACCGTGGTGGCTACCTCGACGTAGACCGCACTATCCGCTTGGATTGGGATGCGCTACGCCAACGTGTACAAGGCGTGGGCATGCGTAACAGCAACACCATGGCGATTGCACCGACTGCGACCATTGCCAATATCACTGGCATTTCTCAGTCAATTGAGCCGACTTACCAAAACCTATACGTGAAATCGAACCTATCTGGCGAGTTCACCGTGGTTAACCCATACCTAGTGCACGACCTGAAAGACCGTGGCCTGTGGGATCCAGTCATGGCGCACGACCTGAAGTACTACGACGGTTCTGTACAGCCGATTGATCGCGTGCCAGAAGACATCAAAGCACTTTATAAGTGTGCCTTTGAAATTGATGCAAGCTGGTTGGTAGAGGCCGGTTCGCGTCGTCAGAAGTGGATTGACCAAGCTCAGTCTTTGAACCTGTACCTAGCGCAAGCTAACGGTCCAAAACTAGACCAACTCTACAAACTAGCTTGGACTAAAGGCCTAAAAACCACTTACTACCTACGCACCATGGGAGCGACTCATGCAGAGAAAAGCACGATCAGCGATAGCAAGCTTAACGCCGTCCAAGATTCGCCAGCGCCGCAACCAGTGGGTAGTGCAGCGCCAAAAGCCTGCTCGCTCGACGACCCAGACTGCGAAGCCTGCCAGTAAGTAGCCGCCACTAGTAGCTATAGAAATAAGCAATCAATGGGAAGCGCTCGCCCTTCCGTAGCAGGCAACGAACAGAGAGAAGTAT
>JAPPPA010000259.1:0-563 GCA_028817755.1 Gammaproteobacteria bacterium
GCTGTAGATCAGCCAGAGCAATCACATGAAAAACTCTTCAAACTCTGAAACGGAAGATAACGTGGTAGACATGGAACAACCTGTTCGTCGTCGGCGCGGTATTTATTTGCTGCCTAATTTGTTCACTACAGCCTCTTTATTTTCGGGCTTTTATTCCATTGTTTCTGCGTTAGATGGCCAGTACGAAAGATCAGCAATCGCTATCTTTATCGCAATGGTGTTTGATGGCTTAGATGGCCGCGTGGCTCGTATGACCAATACCCAATCTGATTTCGGTAAAGAGTACGACTCGCTATCAGACATGATGGTGTTTGGTGTTTGCCCAGCTGTCGTCGTTTACATGTGGGGCTTGCATAGCTTCGACCCGAATGTATGGATCTGGGCTGAGATCGGTTGGTTAACCGCCTTCTTCTACTGTGCGGCAGCTGCGCTACGTTTGGCGCGCTTTAACACCATGGCGGGTACCGACAAAGAAGAGAAGCGCTATTTTCTAGGCTTGCCGAGTCCATCTGCCGCCGCCATGGTTATGGGGATGATCTGGTGTGCTACGCATAATGGTCTGC
>JAPPPA010000259.1:573-4956 GCA_028817755.1 Gammaproteobacteria bacterium
TGTGAAGAGTTTGCTTATGTGGCCTTACCGATTACGTTCTTGGCCGGCTTCTTTATGGTCTCCAATATTCGTTTTCGTAGCTTTAAAGATTTGAGCCTTGAAGGCCGCGTGCCTTTTCGTTACTTGTTATTTCTAGTGGGCATTTTTGCACTCATCGCTGTTAGCCCGGCTAATGTGCTGTTCGCTGCGGCCATTATTTTTGGTGCCTCCGGTCCCATTGGTGCGGTCATGCGCAAAGTGCGCGGCACCCCACAAGCAACTAATAACGAAGAATAAGGTCTGATCCAGTACCGAAGTGTTGACTTCGGCGCTGGTCAATTTATAGTCGGACTTATGGCATATATCAGGTTTAAAAATTCCTGCTTATCTCTTACTGCGGCGCTCTGCCGAGCAGTACTGCTGCCATTTTCAGTCACACTCTGCCGACTGCCTTAGGGCGGTGAAAGCAGAACAGGCCGGGCGCGGGGCAGCGTCTAGGCGACATCAAGCCCAATATTTTGTAATAACGTCCATAAACACCGAAAAATCTATGGGCGTTGGCATACGCCAATGTAAAGAATTTGACTGGAGTAAATCATGACCGACCGCGTCATTATTTTTGATACTACCTTGCGCGACGGCGAGCAAAGCCCTGGCGCATCTATGACTAAAGAGGAAAAGCTTCGGATTGCGAAGTCTCTTGAGCGTATGAAGGTAGATGTTATCGAGGCGGGTTTTCCAATCGCCAGCCCCGGTGACTTTGATTCTGTAAAAGCGATTGCAGAAACCGTTACCGAATCAACCGTGTGTGGCTTAGCTCGCGCCAAGAAGGCCGATATTGAGCGTGCAGCTGAAGCGCTAGCACCAGCGCCGCAACGCCGTATTCATACCTTTATTGCCAGCTCTCCAATTCACATGGAGAAAAAGCTCGGTTTAACGCCGGATGAAGTGGTTGAACAAGCCGTGGCGGCGGTAAAGCTTGCCCGTGGCTTTACCGATAACGTTGAGTTTTCACCGGAAGATGCAGGCCGTTCAGAGCCTGATTTTCTATGTCGTTTGATTGAAGCTGTTATTGATGCCGGCGCAGGCACCATCAATATCCCAGACACTGTGGGTTACAACGTGCCTTGGCAGTTCGGCGCCTTGATTAAACAGCTTATTGAGCGCGTACCAAACGCCGACAAAGCCATTTTCTCGGTGCATTGCCATAATGACCTTGGTTTGGCGGTTGCTAACTCGCTAGACGCGGTAATGAATGGTGCGCGTCAGGTTGAGTGCACCATTAATGGTTTGGGCGAGCGTGCGGGTAATGCCTCGCTAGAAGAAGTCGTAATGGCGCTTCGCACTCGTCGTGATGTATTCAATTTGGATACCAATATTGATGCAACACAGATTGTGCCGACTTCACGCTTGGTTTCTTCTGTAACCGGTTTCCCAATTCAGCCAAATAAGGCGATTGTGGGTGCGAACGCGTTTGCGCACGAGTCTGGCATTCACCAAGACGGCGTGATTAAAAACCGTGAAACCTACGAAATCATGCGCGCGCAAGATGTGGGGTGGAGCGACAACAAGATCGTTCTAGGTAAGCACTCTGGCCGTGCCGCGGTGAAAACCCGCCTTGAAGACTTAGGCGTAGAAATCGAATCGCAAGAAGCGTTAAACGAGATTTTCGCGCGCTTCAAAGACTTGGCCGATAAAAAACACGAAGTATTTGACGACGATTTGCAGGCGCTGGTTTCAGAAACCGAAGCCGCTGCAACTGAAGAAAAATACCGCTATATCGCTTCACGCGTAGTGAGTGAAACTGGCGAAACGCCAAAAGCTGAAATTACGCTTTCTATTGATGGTGCCGAACAACAGTCTAGTGCAGACGGTTCTGGCCCTGTTGATGCAATGTTTAAAGCGATTGAGAATGTGGCTAACAGTGGTGCCAGCTTGCTGCTTTACTCAGTAAACAACGTTACCGATGGCACTGATTCTCAGGGTGAAACCACCGTACGTCTCAGCAAAGATGGCCGCGTAGTAAACGGCAACGGTGCCGACACCGACGTGATTATTGCGTCAGCCAAAGCGTATATCAGTGCGCTGAATAAGCTAGAAGCCAGCATGCCGCGTGAACACCCTCAGCGCGGTGACGTCTAGTCAGCATGGATAACAGCGCTCGCCACTGGTACTTACAGCAGATGGGTATTCCTGTATGGGTGCCCAAAGGCAGTGAGCCAGCGGCGAGTGTGGTTGCACCGGCAACAGAAGTGCCTCCTCAACAAGAGGCTGCCCCTGTGGCTCAGCCTGTTAGTCCGCAGTCTGCTCAACCGCAACCATCTGGGCTTTCTCCTGCACAAGCGATTGCCGAAGGCTTACGCGCACAGCAATCTGTGGATGCATCTGTTAGCGATCAAGCCGTTAGCCTGTGGCTGGTGATGCCTAATGTTGCGCCAGACAAGCGTGGAGAAGCGGATGCGTTGGTAGACAAAGTATTGGCTGCGGTTGAAGTGCCGGTCGATCGGGTGCTTAAGTTGTGGGCCGTTCCCGATGCATTACCGCCACAACATATTAAGCATTTGTGGTGTTTCGGTATTCAGCCGCCGCCGGGCTTAACGGCCAGTAGTTTATTGCTACCGCCAGTATCTGAGATGCTCACCAACGTCGATGCTAAACGCCAAGCTTGGCAACAACTAAAGGGCGCAATGCCTTTTGTGTAACTGGCGTTGCGCTGTGAAAGTTGAGCAACAAGAAAGCCTAAGTACCGCTACTTTTACGGCGACACACTTAGTGGAAGTATCTGCTATCGAATCTGCCGCGGCGTTTATGCCTTGGCCAGAAAAACTGATCCAACAATGCATTCGCTCTGACTACATTAATCATGTGTTGTTACATGAAGACGTGGTGGTCGGGTACAGCCTTTGTTCAACCGGTGCAGGCGAAGCGCATCTGCAAAATATTGTGGTTTCGCCAGAAAAACAGGGCTTAGGCTGGGGACACTGGCTGCTGCATCAAACCGTGACTGAATTAAAGCAGGCAGATTTGCAACGTCTGTTTTTGGAGGTGCGTGCCTCAAACTTACCGGCTATTAGCCTGTATCAGCGTTATGGCTTTGAAAATATCGGCCTGCGTAAAGATTATTACGAAGCGCCGGTGGGGCGCGAAGACGCTTACGTTTACGTGTTGGAGCTAAGCGACTCTTAGTCGAAATGGCCGCGGCGACGCTGTAGAATGCGCGCCCTTATTTCCTCATTGCTAGTAGATCTATGAGCGCGCCTTGGCAGCAAGAGATTGATCGCCGTCGTACTTTTGCGATTATTTCTCACCCGGATGCGGGTAAAACCACCCTGACAGAAAAACTGCTGTTATTCGGCGGAGCTATTCAGTTGGCCGGTACGGTGAAAGGCCGCAAAGCCGCGCGCCATGCCACCTCTGACTGGATGGAAATGGAGAAGCAACGGGGTATCTCGGTGACCACCTCGGTAATGCAGTTTGAGCATAACCAGCGCATGGTGAATCTGCTGGATACACCGGGTCACGCCGACTTCTCGGAAGATACCTATCGTACACTCACCGCCGTGGACTCGGCCTTGATGGTGATTGACTGCGCCAAAGGTGTAGAGGAACGGACCATCAAGCTGATGGAAGTCTGCCGCCTGCGAGACACCCCAATCTTCACCTTTATCAACAAACTCGACCGCGAAGGCCGCGAGCCGATGGAGTTGTTGGACGAAGTTGAAGATATTCTCGCCATTCGCTGCGCGCCGATTACTTGGCCAATTGGCATGGGTAAGCGCCTGAAGGGTGTGTATCACCTGTTGGAAGACAAAGTCTGCCTATACAGCGCCAGCAAAGACGGCTCCGTGCCGCAAACCGAATATTTTGCCGGGTTAGATAATCCTAAACTGGACGAGCTATTAGGCGAACACGACGCAGCAGAGTTTCGTGATGAAGTAGAGCTGATCCGTGAAGCCTCGAATCCATTTGATTTAGAGCAGTATTTAGCAGGCGAACTTACGCCAGTGTTCTTTGGCTCAGCCATTGCCAACTTTGGCGTGAAAGAATTGCTAGACAGCTTTGTTGAGCACGCACCCGCACCGAAAGGTCGTGAAACCGATACACGTGCGGTAGAAACCAGCGAAAACAAATTCACCGGTTTCGTATTTAAGGTTCAGGCCAATATGGACCCGAACCACCGCGACCGCATGGCCTTTGTGCGTATTTGCTCTGGCAAATTCACACAGGGCATGAAGCTAAAGCATGTGCGCCTAGGTAAAGACATTAAGGTGCCAGACGCACAAACGTTTTTATCTAACAGCCGTGAGCGCGCCGACGTTTGCTACGCCGGTGACATTATCGGCCTGCATAACCACGGCCCCATCGGGATTGGCGACACCTTTACCGAAGGCGAGCTGATTCGTT
>JAPPPA010000128.1 GCA_028817755.1 Gammaproteobacteria bacterium
TCTTTCTCGAAATCAAAGTTACAGGCTTGACATACAAAACCATGAAACGCTTTAGCGTCCTGCGCAAGCTTCTGATTCCGCTCTAATCTCTTATGAGCTTTCAAGTTGAGACAGTCTTCAACATTTAGACCAATTTCATCATCTTCCTGATCGAGGCCTACGGCGCTCAGCTCGGCTTCATATAACCGGTTGTAAAGCCCCACAAACGCTCTTAGGTCACGGCTCACTTGTGCATCATCCACAAGATCCACCGGTGTGTAATATTTAGAAAGTATTGCACCACTTTCGTAGAACGAAGCTATGCCAGCGTTACCCGTCAATGCCAAATCGATGGGCCCTACTACCAAACCTGCATTCTCTCCGCCAAGCTTAGCTACGTAATTCGAAGCTCTAGCCTGTAACGCGTCTTTAGCGCTAGCTCCATAGCTTTCCCGCACCGTTGTCACGCCCTGATTCAGAGACAAATAAATGCCTGAACAGTCTTCTTTAACGAGATAAACAATGTAAAACCCGTCTTGAGCAGAATGGGTAATAAGACGGTCAAAAATTGCTACCCAAGGGACATTGGCCCAATTGCCTTGGCCCACGCTCCCCTTAGTTAAATAACGACCTCCAGCCGGCAATAACTGCTGAATATTTTGTGGAATGTCGCTACGAACAAAATCCGCTAAAAAATTTTTCGCAAATTTTTTATCTTTGTTTGCAGTATATTCCTCAAGCAGCAGGCCAAAAGAAGCAGCTAGGCTCATACGTGTTAAGCAAGCACAGTAGAAATATCAGCCTCGCCTTTTAACGCCCTAGTAACCGGCGTCCTCTCAGCAATTTCCAACATCTTCTGCTTCTGCCCGTCAGACAGATCACCCTCTAACTCAATAGAGCGCTCAATCTTGCTTGCACCATCATCGGTGCGCTCGTGCTTAAGCTTCACCCGCACGGCATCTAACGGAATATCTTTGAGATTGGCATACATACGAATGGTCATGCTGGTGCAAGAACCAAGCGATGCCAGCAGCATGTCGAATGGATTCGGGCCAAGGTTTGCACCACCAGCATCAACCGGCTCGTCGGCAACCCAGTTGTGGCCTTGAGTAATCACTTCGCGGGTAAAGGCTTTATTGCGTTCCACAATCAGCACTTCACCAGCGGCGGCGTCACTTTGATGACCGCCAGCGGTAATCACTTCCGGAAGGTAACGCGTTACCCACGCAACAATGGCGTCGGCCACGTATTGGGCGTCTTCTCGGCTAGTGAGCAGGTGGTCGGCTTTTTCTAGCGAGATAAAGCTTTTCGGGTGTTTGGCCGCGCCGTAAATAATGGCGGCTTGGTTGATGGATACGGTGTCATCCATCGGCGAGTGGAAAACCAGCAGCGCTTTACGCAGGCTACCGATCATTTTGTCTTGTTCTTCGTGCTGGGCTTCGATGTCGTCGATGAAGTGTTTTTTCACTACGAACGGGCGACCGCCTAGCAATACGTCAGCTTGGCCTTCGGCGTTGATTTCATCTTCGTGTTTTTCGAAGTGATGACGCACATGGTCTGGTGTACTGGGCGCAGCAATGGTCACAATCGCTTTGGCTTCTGGCACTTTATGCGCCGCCCATAACACGGCTGCGCCGCCTAGGCTGTGCCCAATAATGATGCTTGGTGCTTCATATTGGTCACGCATAAAGTCGGCTGCGGACGCTAAATCTTCAACGTTGCTAGAAAAATTAGTGTCTTCAAACGCGCCTTCACTTTTACCAATACCGGCAAAATCAAAACGCAGTGTGGCGATGCCTTTAGCCGCTAAAGTTTGGCAAATACGGCTGGCCGCCGGGATGTCTTTAGAGCAGGTAAAGCAGTGCGCGAATAAGGCGTAGGCGCGTGGCGCTTCCACCGGGGCTTCTAATACACCCGATAATTTGACGCCGTCTTTGTTTGTAAACTCAACTTTTTGACGCTTGGCTGACATAAATCCTCTCCCCAAGTTTTTTCACAGTGTGCCGAAAAGCAGGCGAAGAGCAAACTCTATGCCAGCTCGGCGCTATTCGGTTTCCGCAATTAATGCCGACACTTGGCGCAGACCACGAGGCAACAATGTGCCGCGACGGCCGCGCTCGCCTAGGTAGGCTTCCATATCTTTTGGCTTAACCACAAAGTGACGACCACCGGCTTCTACGCGTAACGACTGCTCTGGGCCAATCACCGCCATGGCGGCAACAAACTCTTCACGACTCGCGACATTGGCCGATGGAATGCCTAGCATTTTGTTGCCTTTACCCTTTGGAAGTTCCGGCAGATCTTTCAATGGGAAGATCAGCAGGCGGCCTTGGTTGCTGGCAACCGCCACCAAAATCTCTTCGCTCATACCGACGCGTACAGGCGGCACCGGCTTGGCACCTTTCGGCAAACTTAAAGTAGCTTTACCGGCTTTAGCGCGGGCAAACATATGGCCTAGACGACCAATAAAGCCGTAGCCGGCATCCGATGCAACCAAGTAGCGGTCGCCTTCCAAACCAATCATGGCGGCTTTAAATACCGCGCCGTCTGGCGGGTTGAGCTTGCCAGATAGTGGCTCACCACTGCCACGCGCACCCGGTAAGGTATTAGCGAGAATGGAGTAAGTGCGGCCTGTGCTGTCTAAGAAAACGGCCTGCTGATTACTGCGACCACGGGCATGTGATTGATAGCCGTCGCCGTCTTTGTACTGCAAACCTTCTGGATCAACCTCATGCCCTTTCGCGGCACGCACCCAGCCTTTCTCAGACAACACAATAGTCACTGGCTCGGCAGGCTGTAGGTCGGCGGCATCAATGGCTTTAGCGGCTTCGCGCTCTATTAAAATGGTGCGGCGATCATCGCCGAAGTTTTCAGCGTCTTCTTTTAGCTCTTTCTTAACAAGGCGCTTAAGCTTGGCGCGAGAACCTAATAGCGACTCTAGCTCTAGGCGTTCAGCTTCTAATTCCGCTTGTTCACCACGGATTTTGATCTCTTCTAACTTCGCCAATTGGCGGAGTTTGATTTCAAGAATCGCCTCGGCCTGAATATCGGTCAGACCAAAGGCATCCATCAGCGCCAGCTTAGGATGATCTTCCTCACGAATAATGCGGATAACTTCATCAATATTCAGAAAGGCGACTAATAAGCCTTCCAAAATATGCAGGCGTTTTTTGACCTTCTCTAAACGGAATTCTAGGCGGCGCGTGACGGTGGCGAGGCGGTAGTCTAACCACTCGCTGAGCATATCCACTAAGTTTTTAACGCGTGGGCGGCCGTCCAAGCCAATCACGTTTAAGTTAACGCGATAGCTACGCTCTAAATCCGTGGTGGCAAATAAATGCGACATCACCTCATCGGCGTTCACGCGGTTAGAACGTAGCGTGAGTACCAAGCGCGTTGGGTTTTCGTGATCCGACTCGTCGCGTAAATCCACCACCATCGGCAGTTTCTTATTACGCATTTGCGCGGCGATTTGTTCTTGAATCTTGTTGCCAGAAACCTGATGCGGCAATGCCGTCACAACCACGGTTTCCTTGTCTTCCATTTCATAGACAGCACGCATTTTTAGGCTGCCGTTGCCGGTGCTGTACATCTGCGCCAGTTCAAGTTTTGGCGTAATCAACTCGGCGTCAGTTGGGAAGTCTGGGCCTTTAATAAATTCCAGCAAGTCGTAAGTGGTCGCCGCTGAGTTTTCTAGCAGGTGAATACAGGCATTCACCACTTCACGCAGGTTGTGTGGCGGAATATCGGTCGCCATACCCACGGCAATACCTGTGGTGCCGTTTAGCAATACATGCGGTACGCGTGCAGGCAGCGTGACGGGCTCTTCAATGGTACCGTCAAAGTTAGGCTGCCAGTCCACCGTGCCTTGGCCGGTTTCAGCCAGTAATAGCTCTGAGAACTTGGCGAGCTTGGCTTCGGTATAACGCATGGCGGCGAAGGATTTCGGGTCGTCTGGCGAGCCCCAGTTGCCTTGGCCGTCGACCAGCGGATAACGATAGGAAAAGTCCTGCGCCATCAACACCATGGCTTCATAACAAGCCGAATCACCATGCGGGTGAAATTTACCGAGTACGTCACCCACAGTACGGGCGGCTTTTTTGTATTTAGCTTCGGCTTTCAGGCCGAGCTCGCTCATCGCGTACACAATGCGGCGCTGAACGGGTTTAAGGCCGTCACCAATATGCGGTAGTGCACGATCCAAAATCACGTACATGGAGTAGTCCAAGTACGCTTTCTCGGTAAAGGTTTTAATCGGTAGCGTTTCGGTCGCTGCGTTTGGAATATCGTTCATCTTATTGCTCTCCCTCTACACTTCGGCAAGGTTGCCCTTGTCTTCTAGCCACGCTTTGCGGTCGCCCGCGCGTTTTTTGGCTAGCAGCATGTCGAGGGTTTGTTCGGCGTTATCTTCGGCCGCGATAGAGAGTTGCACTAGGCGGCGGGTGTCTGGATTCATAGTGGTTTCGCGCAGTTGCAGCGGGTTCATTTCACCCAAACCCTTAAAGCGCGTGATCTGCACTTTGCCTTTGATTTTTTCGGCTGAGATGCGGTCTTCAATGCCTCGCAACTCGGCATCGTCCAGCGCGTAAAACACGTTTTTACCGACATCAATTCGGTACAACGGTGGCATCGCCACATAAACGTTGCCCGCTTCCACCAATGGGCGGAAGTGACGCAGGAATAAGGCGCAAATCAGCGTGGCGATATGCAGACCATCCGAATCCGAGTCCGCCAAGATACAAATCTTTCCATAACGCAGTTTGTCGATATTTGGCACACCCGGATCAACACCGATAGCAACGGAAATATCGTGAATTTCTTGTGACGCCAATACCTCGGAAGAATCCACTTCCCAAGTATTTAGAATTTTGCCGCGCAGCGGCATGATGGCTTGGAAGTCACGGTCACGCGCTTGTTTGGCCGAACCACCGGCCGAGTCACCCTCTACAAGGAACAACTCGGTACGAATG
>JAPPPA010000119.1:0-3602 GCA_028817755.1 Gammaproteobacteria bacterium
GTTATCGCATCAACCCGTTTGATATCACCAAGATATGGCCTTACGAAGATTTACAGTTAATTGAAGTTGGCCAACTTGAGTTAAACCTTAAAGTAGGTAACTACTTTGCCGAAACCGAGCAGTCCACCTTTGCGCCAAGTAATTTAGTGCCGGGCATTGGCGCTTCGCCAGATCGCATGTTGCAAGGTCGCCTATTGGCTTACCAAGATGCACATCGTTACCGCGTGGGCGCTAATTCCAGCCACATTCCGGTTAACGCACCGCGCTGCCCCGTTCACAACTACCAACGTGACGGCGCCATGGCCGGTGGCTGCCCAATGGGTGATAGCTCCGACTCGGCATTAGGTAGCGTTAACTTCTACCCAAATGATCAAGTTAGCCAAGGCGCGCCCGGCCCCGACGGCAGCGTAGCTGAGCCACCAATGCCACTTGAGCAAGAAGCGTGGCTAGACCGCTACGACACGGGTGACGACGATCATTACAGCCAAGCCGGTGACTTGTTCCGCTTAATGACCAAGGAGCAAAAAAGCATTGTGGTGAACAATATTGCTGGCGGCCTAAAACAAGCCAGCGACTCTGTTCAGCAACGCATGCTAGAACAGTTCGCGAAGGTAGATGACGAATACGCCAGCATGGTGGCGAAGGCGATTGCCTAGTTAAGTACGTAAACCCTTGCCGGTGTGCCACTCACCGGCAAGGGCATATATAAGTGTGTTACTTACTGACCAAACCAGGCCAAGCGGCTGCGTAGTTCAACCACGTCACCCACAATAATTAAGGCGGGTGATTTCACGTTTTCTTCGATAACGGTTTCGGCAATATCGGCCAAGGTACCGGTCACAACACGTTGCTGACTGGTCGTGCCACGCTCCACTAGCGCCACTGGGCGCGACTCTGGCGCGCCATGCGCCATTAGCTGTTTGCTAATTTCCGGCAGGCTATTTAGCCCCATATAAAACACCACGGTATGTGCTGGGCGCGCAAGTTCCTGCCACTCCAAGTCCAACACATCGTCTTTCATATGGCCGGTCACAAACTGGCAAGACTGAGCATAATCACGATGCGTGAGCGGAATACCTGCATACGAGGAACAACCAGAGGCCGAGGTAATACCGGGCACCACTTGGAAAGGAATGTCATTCTCAGCAAGGCGATCAATCTCTTCGCCACCGCGACCAAAGATAAATGGGTCACCGCCTTTCAGGCGCAACACGCGTTTACCTTCTTTAGCCAGATCAATCAGCATTTGATTAATCTCATCCTGCGGCACCACATGCTCGGCTTCTTTTTTGCCGACGTAAATGCGGTCCGCATCCCGGCGCACAAGCTCCATTACGGCAGGCGCCACAAGGCGGTCATATAAAACCACATCGCAGTTTTGCATCAGGCGCAGCGCACGGAAAGTCAGCAAGTCTGGATCACCAGGACCCGCACCCACTAACCAAACTTCGCCTTTTTGGTATTTCTGGTCTTGGCTATACGCGTTCAGCAAATCTAACAATGCTTGTTCAGCTTCTGATTTGCGGCCAGCCAACATTTGCTCGCCAATCGGGCCTTCGCAAACTTCCTCCCAAAAACGGCGGCGTAACTTTTCTGGCAGACGAGATTTAACGGTTTCGCGATAACGAGATGTAAGTTGCGCTAAGTCACCCCACGCCGCTGGCACAAAGGTTTCTAAACGCGCACGCGTTTGGCGCGCTAATACCGGCGCTTCGCCACCACTGGATACCGCTAGCAACAGTGGCGAACGATCGAGAATAGAAGGAAAAATAAAGCTGCAGTGCTTGGGGTCATCAACCACATTCACTGGAATATTGCGTTGGCCCGCATCGTGCGCCACGCGCTGATTCAGCTCACCGTCGTCGGTAGCGGCAATAATAATGCGATATGGCGTAGTAAGCAGCTCGGTTTCATATTGCTGGGCAATATGCCAAGACGGGTCTGGCAGCATTTGCTTCACCGCGTCATTCAGCTCGGTGGCAACCACGTCAACTTGAGCACCGGCTTTTAGCAGCAAACGCAATTTACGCTCGGCCACACCGCCGCCGCCAATCAATAAAACTTTCTCTCCGCGCAGGCGGAGGAATATTGGGAAGTTATCCATTTGTTGTAGTCACTCTCTAGCGTTAACGACACCGTCAGCGGTATGGCTAGCAGCCCAGAAGCTAGAAGAGTAAAGAGACCCCGATCACCAGCAAAATCACAGCCATTATAGGCTTCAGAACGTGATCCGGTAGCTTCATGCCTACTTTAGAGCCCAGCCAAATACCTGGCAGAGAGCCCAGCAACAAATATGCCAGCATGCTCAAGTCGGTCGTACCCAAATGCATATGGCCAAGGCCGGCTAAGGCCGTGAGCGGCACGGCGTGGGCTAGATCGGTACCCACCACTTCAATCGCCCGCATACGTGGATACAACAACAGCAGAATCGTCGCGCCAATTACACCAGCGCCCACTGAAGAAAGCGTCACCAACACACCTAAGAAGGCACCACTCAACACCGTAAGCGGCACGCGCAAACGCTTACGCACCACACGCAAACGATCTAGATGCTGGCTGCCGTTGCCATTACGCACCACGCGCAATAGGCCAGCTTTAAATAGAACACTTAAAGAAGTGAAAGCGATAGCGCCTGCGAGCGCCTGCTTCATCAACACTTCCATTTCTGGGCTAATGCCTTGTTCGTTCAAGAACATCACCGTCATTAGCGACGCTGGCAAAGAACCACAGGCCAAGAGCCCGACAATCGGCCAGTTCACATTGCCGGCATTACGGTGCAATACCGTGCCAAAGGCTTTGGTGACGGCCGCAAACAGCAAATCGGTTCCCACTGCTACTGCAGGAGAAATACCAAAACCCAAAATTAGAATCGGTGTCATCAACGCACCGCCGCCAACACCGGTGGCGCCAACCACTATGCCAACAACTAATCCGGCGACTGTAAAAGCAATCATGCGAACCCAAACATAAGAATTTTGAGCGAACTATACGGCGCGTTTTAATAATTAAAAGGAATGATTTGCTATGCTTTTAGATGATTTAGTTATATGCGTTACGCGAGCGAGCTATGAAACTCCAACAACTGCGCTACATCGTTGAGGTCGCCGACCGCGACTTAAACGTCACTACCGCCGCCGAACATTTACATACCTCCCAGCCCGGCGTGTCCAAGCAAATTCGTTTGCTGGAAGATGAGCTCGGTCTAAGAATCTTTGAACGCAGCGGTAAACACCTCTCTGGCATTACCAGCGCTGGCGAGCAAATTTTGCACCGCGCCCGCGAAGTGCTCGCCCAAACCGGCAACATCGAAACCTTTGCCGCCGAAGCACGCGCCGAAGACAAAGGCAGCATTACCCTCGCCACCACGCATACACAAGCACGCTACGCCTTACCCGAAACCATCCTCGCGTTTCGCCAGCAATACCCCAGCGTGACGCTACATATGCACCAAGGCGCACCCCGCCAAATTGCCGAATGGGCATCACGCGGCAAAGCCGACTTTTGTGTTGCCACCGAGGCAATGGAGCTATTCGAAAACCTAGTGATGATGCCCTGCTATCACTGGAACCGCTGCGTGCTGGTGACCAAAGACCACCCGCTGA
>JAPPPA010000119.1:3612-4934 GCA_028817755.1 Gammaproteobacteria bacterium
ATTGCCATTAAAGATTTAGCCGCCCACCCCATCGTCACCTACGTACTCGGTTTTACCGGCCGCGGCAAAATTAACGATGCCTTCGCCCAACATGATCTCGAGCCTAATATCGTCCTCACCGCGGTAGATGCAGACGTCATCAAAACCTATGTGCGCCTCGGCCTAGGCATCGGTATCGTCGCTAATATGGCTTACGACCCCGCACAAGATTCCGATCTCGTCGCCATTCCAGCCGACCATCTTTTCAGCCCAAGCACCACGCGACTCGGCTTTCGCAGCGATATGTTTATGCGCCAATATTTCTACGACTTTATGGCGCTATTCGCGCCACATCTCACCCCAGAGTTCATTGACCAAGTGCTCGCCGCCCGCACCACCGAACGCCGCGAAAAGCTCTACGCCACCATGAGCGAGCAACTGCCGTACATGGACAAGCCTCAAAAACCGAGCCTTTTATAACTAAAAGCAATAAATACAGGACGAATCAGCACAACAAGGCATAAGGGAAATCTGTAAAATACGCGCCCATTTTTCATAATTCTGCCCGTTAGTCGGGCTTGTGCGATGTATCAATACAACACCGTCGACCAAAAGATCGTAGACGAACGGGTTGAGCAGTACCGCCGCCAGGTAGAGCGCTACCAAGCCGGTCAGCTTAGCGAAGAAGAGTTCCTGCCATTACGCCTGCAAAACGGCCTCTATGTGCAAACCCAAGCGCCTATGCTGCGCGTGGCTATTCCTTACGGCACCTTAAACAGCAAACAGGTGCGTATGCTGGGCCACATTGCGCGCAAATACGACAAAGGCTATGGCCACATCAGCACGCGCCAAAACATCCAGTACAACTGGCCAACCATTGAAAGCAGCCCAGACATTTTGGCTGACTTGGCTACCGTACAAATGCACGCCATCCAAACCAGTGGTAACTGCATTCGTAACACCACCACCGACCAGTTGGCTGGCGTAGCGAAAGACGAGCTAGTGGATCCACGCCCATACTGCGAAATCATTCGCCAGTGGAGCACCTTCCACCCAGAGTTCGCTTACCTACCGCGTAAGTTCAAGATCGCTGTTTCTTCTTCTGAAACCGATCGCGCCGCGACTAAGCTGCACGACATCGCCCTGTTCTTAGTGAAGAACGAAAACGGCGAGTTAGGTTTCCAAGTCGACGTAGGTGGCGGCCAAGGCCGTACGCCTATCATCAGCAAAACCTTGTACGACTGGGTGCCAGTTGAAGACATCCTCTCTTGCTGAGAAGCCATTCTGCGCATCTACAACCCGCATGGCCGCCGCGACAACAAATACAAAGCCCGCATCAAAAT
>JAPPPA010000276.1:0-2591 GCA_028817755.1 Gammaproteobacteria bacterium
GTGTTAACATGCCGGCAACATTTCCCCAATAGAACACCCGGGTGGAACAGAACAAATGAGCAGAGAAGACAAAAAGAAGTCACGCCGTGGCCGCCCACCTAAAGAAGAGGCCAAAGCCGAAGAGGGCAAAGAAACCAAAGCCACCCGCGGCCGAGGCGACACTCGCCAGCATTTAATTGATGCCGCATTACAACGCGTAGAAGCCGACCAAAGCGGCATGGCCGGCATTAGCCTGCGCGAAGTCACCAAGGCCGCCGGTGTGAGCCCCACCGCGTTTTATCGGCATTTTTCCGACTTAGAAGAACTCGGCATGGCGGTACTCGAAGAGTCCAGCGACATGCTACGCCGCATGCTCCGCGACGTACGTAAAGCGCCGAATCCAGCCGAGATGATTACCAAGTCCACCGACATCTTTATCCGCTACGTGCTGGAAAATCGCGCCATCTGGTTACTGCTATCACGAGAGCGCGTGGGTGGTTCGGCTCGCATTCGTGCTGCCATTCGTAATCAAATCAGTTCATTTGTTACCGAACTCGCATCCGACCTGCGCTTAATGAACGTGCTACCGCAAATGACCCAAACCGACCTACAACGGCTCGCTAACATGGTCATTTCGCTTGCTATCAATGCCGTGCCCGACATACTGGACTTGCCGCAAGAGCAGCCACGCGAAATTGAAGAAATGAAAATCAATATGGACAGCCAGCTAGAAATATTGATTCTGGGCGCTGTGAACTGGAAGCCAAGCTAAAAAATCATTGTCATCGCGAGGAGCGCAGCGATGCGGCACAAAATGGCAGGATTGCCATTTTGCACTGCGCAGCAGCCCGCAGGGCGAAGGCCACGGACGGCCTAAGTGCATCTCCTTCCTTTCAAGAGATTGCTTCGCTACGCTCGCAATGACACTGGAGATAAACCATGAAAATCATCAAATGGCTCGGCATCGCCTTAATCGCACTTATCGCCGTACTGCTTTTCAACACCCTGCGCGTGCCCACATTCGAACCCCGCGTAGCGCAAAAAGGCCCATTACTACTGATTGATGAAGAAGGCGCCAACCAACGCCTTTCTAAAGCGCTGCAATTTAGAACTGTCTCTATTCGCACCACCAGCGGCCCAGCTACAAAGCCCTTCCAGCAATTCAACCAATGGCTGACTGAGGCCTACCCTGTTTTTCACGAGCACGCCCAACGCGAACTGATTAACACACTCAGCCCGCTCTACACCCTGCAAGGCAGCAACCCCGCACTTAAACCCATTCTGTTTGCCGCGCATACCGACGTAGTACCGGCGCGTGAAGACGCCAATAGCGGCTGGCGCAAACCGCCGTTCTCTGGCGAGATTAGCGAAGGCGCCATTTGGGGCCGCGGCGCGTTTGACGACAAAGGCAGCGTAATCGGCCTGCTTGAAGCCGCCGAACATCTACTCAAAGCCGGCTTTAAACCAGAACGCACCATCTACTTTGCCTTTGGCCACGACGAAGAAATCGGCGGCTTTCAAGGCGCAGTAAAAATCGTAGAACACCTTCAAGCCCAAGGCGTTCAGCTTGAATTTATGCTCGACGAAGGCGGCCAACTCACCCAACACATTGTTGCCGGTGTCGACTTCCCCGTCGCCAATATCAACCCCATTGAAAAGGGCTACGCCACCTTTACCTTTACCGTAAAAGAACTCGGCGGCCATTCATCTGTACCGCCACGCGACACCGCCGTTGCCCGCCTAGCCCGCGCCATTCTTAAAGTAAATGAAAACCGCCTACCGGCAGAAATTGTTAGCCCGGTCGACCAACTTTTAAAAGACCTCGCGCCTGCTATGTCTTTCGGCCAGCGCCTTGTTATCGCCAACCTATGGCTATTTGAGCCAGTCGTTCTAAAAATGTTCGGGCAGAAGAACACCACCGCAGCGATGACACAAACCACCGTCGCGCCTACCATTTTCCAATCCGGCCATACCGAAAACGTACTGCCACGCAAAGCCAGCGCCACCATTAACTTTCGCCTGCTACCCGGCACCACGCTACAAAGCCTAGGAAAATACTTAGAAGACACCGTTAACGACCCCGCCGTTAACATCACCCTAAACGCGCCCTTCCAGTCCGACCCATCGCCGCTTTCCAGCCAAAGCAACCGCGCCTGGGATCTGCTCTACAGCACCACCGCCAAATATTTCCCGTCTGCCGTTATTGCGCCCAACCTCACCGTTGGCGCCACCGACGCACGCCACTACGCCGCCATTGCCGACGACCAATACCGCTTTTTACCCATCATCCTCACGCCAGATGACATCAGCGGTTTTCACGGCAAAAACGAACGCATCAGCATTCAAAACTGGCACCGCATGGTGCGCTGGTATATAGATTTTATTAGCGTGGCTTCAAAAGCCGCCGCTGAGGAATAACCATGAACAACATCACCATCGCCCTACTCGCAGGCAACCTTGTACTTAGCCTTGTGCTATTTCTGCTTTGGCAGCGCAGCGCCAAACAAACTAAAGCGCTGGCCGCAGAAACCGAAGCACTGCAACAAGCCAGCAACGCCATTCCCGCCGACCTAGACACGCTGCTCGGCGAACAAGGCAAAAAACTGATTACG
>JAPPPA010000276.1:2601-4934 GCA_028817755.1 Gammaproteobacteria bacterium
ACAAAACCGTATTCGCCAAACCGCTAGCCGGTATGTCACCCGGCGCCATTAACGTGCTCGTTTACAAAGAAGCCCGCGACATCATCGCCCAGCAACTCCCAGAGTTCGGCGTAAAAGCAGAAGTGAATATTTATAACGGCTAGCAGAACACCAATGCCCCGCCCTTCGACAAGCTCAGGACTAGCGTTGTACGTATCGAACAGTTCCCCGTTAGTCCTGAGCCTGTCGAAGGACGAGTTAGCAGAGACAAACCCATGATAGAAATCGCACTCACCAGCACCGCATTACTAATAAGCACAGTCGCGTTCATGGCCGTTTGGCAACAACGCCAAAACCGCCTGCAAGCCGAACGTAACCTACGTTACATAGCCGGCCGCCAAGCCGAGCTCGTACTACTCGCCGAAAACCACCAACTGCTAGTAGATACCCAAGAACTACTAGAAGAAGGCATCGAAGGCACCACCGCCACCGTACGCGCCATCCACAAAGGCATCGCCTCTATCCCCTTCGGTATCCTAGAAGCCATTCCCGTTACCCGCGACACCACCCGCGTCGTCCGCGGCACCCACGACATCATCTCCGACGTCGTCTACAGCGGCATCAGCGCCGCCAATAAAACCAGTGGCAAGGTTATTCGGAAAGGGATCAATGCTCCCAAAGAAAAATAGAAGTTCGCTATTTGCGAACTTTGTGTTATGCTATCCCAACGTTAAAAAAGGGAGCCTGTCACCAGTTGACTGAACAGGTTTATACCCGTTCGAGGAGGCTTAGGCCTCTACCTTTTGCACCGCTAATGCTGCGTAAGTCGCTACTAGTTACTGCCAGCTAAAGCCGTGTACACGTCGTGAGGTGACTTCACGACGTGAGAACTGGGGTTTGTTGCTAGCTACTCCCGATGTTCCTTTAGTAAAGGTGACCCAACACTCAATTCCGAATGTTGGTAACTAAAGGAAATATGTTTATGAAAATAGACTTTTTTAACGATAGCTGGCAATCGCTTAAGCAGCGTAAACCGGAGAAGAAAAAAAGATCAGTGGCTTGGACACTCCTGAAATTAGTTTTGAAGGTCAGTGTTTTCGTTTGGAAGTTACTACGACTTTTCTTCGATGAAGGTGGACCTGCTTAAGCGGTCCCCTGATTTTACATCTGAGGCACAATGATTAACCGAGCGTTAAAAGCAACTCGCCAATTCCATGGCCTAACTCAAGCCGAACTTTCACTAAAGCTAAATATTTCCAAGTCGTACTTGAGTGAAATTGAATCGGGAAAAAAAGCCATTGGATATGAACTCTTAGAAAAATATTCTGATATTTTCGAGATCCCAGTATCGTCACTTGTATTCTTTTCAGAGAACTTCGAAAACGAAGCGTCCATACCAGAGAAATTCAGAAACGTCATAGCAAATAAGGTGCTGCTCATCATGGAGTGGGCTGCGTCCAAAAATGAAACAAAGAAGACGTAAGCCTCAGATACGGACAAAGGGAAAGCTCTACCCTTTAGAAGACTCTCCATTTTATAAACTCAAAAGCAAAAAGCGCCTCGCTCTAATTTTAGGCTCAACACCCCAGGAGCTGAAAAGCCTTATGGGCGATCAGCATTACAGGTGTTTCGTGCAAAAAAAGAACGGCAAAGAAAGAGACATTGAAGAGCCTTTACCGAAACTAAGGAAAGTTCATTGCCGAATAGCTAGCCTACTATGCCGCATAGAGGTGTTTGACGGCCTTCACTCAGGCAGAAAAGGAAGATCGAATATATCCAATGCTCTAGCCCACCTAGGAGACAACAGGAATGCCATAACCTGTGACATAACAAAGTTCTACCCGACGACTAGACGAACCCACATATTCGACTTCTTTTACAACACAATGGAATGCAGCCCTGACGTCGCTGACCTACTTTCCAAACTAGTTTCCTACGAAGAACATATTCCGACAGGAAGCCAAATCAGCATGCCACTTGCTTATTTCTCAAATAAAAGGATGTTTGACGAAATTGAAGCTGCGGCATCATCCACTCAATCCGTACTCACGATTTTTGTTGATGACCTAACTATCTCCGGGCCAAACCTACAAAAATCTTTTATCAAAGAATTGGAAAGGATTGTAGAAAAGCACGGCCATAAAATTAACCGCTCTAAAACCCGCTTTTATAGCTCCAGTGACATAAAACTAATCACTGGAGCAGCTATAGACGGCAACTCAATATTCCCACGCAATAAGCACCTCAAGGCTCTTCAAGATGATCTATCTGAGTGGTTCGAAACGCCCACTAAAAAAGCGAAACCCATCAGCCGCATATTAGGCCGAATGACCTTCATTGGAAGTATAGAACCG
>JAPPPA010000153.1 GCA_028817755.1 Gammaproteobacteria bacterium
GCATCGAGCAACAACTTTTGTTTATTAGCCGTAGCCGCCGCAACCCCATGGCGCCGTTTGCCCTGATCAAAAGGAATATTCATCCCTAATCCAATTTGCCAGCGCTTTTCTTCTGGGTCCAGAGTGCCAACATGCGCAACCTCGGCGACAAAATCGGGATAACGCTCACGTTTAGCGAGGGTTAAGCGTGCTTCAGCGGCTGCCAATGAATTCAGTGCCGCAAGATAGGCCGGATGCTGCTCTAACAAAGGCAGAAAGCCTTCATATTCGCCTAACGCTGGTATCACTGGCATCTCTGCGGGCGGCAATACAGCGGTTTCCAGGGGGCGATTTCTAAGCGTGTTTAGTTGAATAACCAAACGCTGCCGCCGCTGCTGCAAAGTGACCCGCTCATGTTGCGCATGCAGCAAACGCACTTCACTTTGCAAGGCATCTTGCTGCTTACCTTCGCCGTTTTGGTAGCGGCTATTAGCCGAGCTCGTCAGCTGCTCAAAGCTGTTGACGATGGTTTGGTTAATGCTGATAGCCTGGTGCACGTACCACCACTCTGCCCAACTATTGCTGGCCTCAAGTGCCAGTTCGCGTTGAAACGCAGCTACGGCATTGGCCGTGGCACTGGCGGTGCTAGCTGCATTTTTTCGACTGGCCGCTAGCTTCCCAAACCAAGGCAATGCCTGCGATATTTTGATGTTCTCGCGACTACCCAGCGAGCTACCTGCTGTTTCTGGGGCAACCCCAAGCATTAGCCGTGGGTCGGCCAAACGCCCTTGGGTGGCCGCCATCTCCGCCGTCCCAGCGCTATGCTCGTAAGCCGACGCGAGCGCCAAGTTTTCTGCCGCTACTTGCTCTAACAGTCGTTGGGGGGACAGTCGGTCGCCCTCTGACGCCATGCTAAGCGTAGTCACCAGAGACGCTGCTAAGAGCACGGCTAGCCGTTGAGCAGACCTAATAAAGCCTAAAAATAAAGTGAACATTTTCCATACCTAGTTGAGTCGATCCGCAAAACGCGGACGGATTAATCCGAGGGACTTAGAACTAGCGTATGGGTGGACGGTATAGTGAACTTGCAGTAACCGCTGCCCACTGAGAGGCAGCGAAATCGAGAACCCGATTGCTGTCAACGATCGGCCATGACCGTTGCACGCTGGGTAAAGTGAAAGTTAGCGATTGGCAGAAGTCATCACATTGGCAGCCGTCGTCGCAACAAGCCATGCTCACCATTGCTGGCTGCTGAACCTGCTCAGCAGCTGAATCAAACTTTTGGCTCTGGTGACAAGGCGGCACATCTTGCTGAGCCGCTTGCTGAACTGGGATGGAAACTGGATTAGGGCTGTTATCAATAGGCGCTGACATACTGGCTGCACTCGCCTGCACCCAACCGGAGGCAAGCAAGGACAGTAGCAACTGTAATGTGATAACAATTCGTAACATAGTCAGATCATAGCTGATTTAAAGCCATTCTAAACCCTATAGTAGAGTTTAGGGTCAAGGGCGTATTTCTACGATTTAATCCGCAAAATCCGAATGGCGCCACTCAATACGATAAGCGCAATAATGAACCCAATAATTAAGTCTGGGTAATGCGATCCACTCCACGCAACCAGCCCGCCGGCCAAAATCACACCGGTGTTGGCGATGACATCGTTGGCCGAAAAAATCCAACTGGCTTTCATATGGGCACCACCGTGCCGGTTTTTAGATACCAAGAGCAAACACCAAACGTTGGCAATCAATGCGACAAAGCCCATTCCCATCATTAACGCAGATACGGGATCGCTGCCATAAAGGAAGCGCCTCACGACTTCGCTTAACGCACCGATAACAAGCGCCAACTGGAGCCAGCCTGATAAGTGGGCCGCGCGCAGCTTGATTGAACTGGCTCGCCCCACAGCATATAAGGCAATACCGTATACCGCTGCGTCGGCGAACATATCTAACGAGTCTGCCAGCAGACCAGTGGATTGAGCATGCCAACCCACTGCAAACTCGACCAGAAACATCACGGCATTAATGCCAAGCAACCATTTTAAGATGCGGGTTTCTTGGTCAGCGCTGCTGGAACTGCCGATGACGCTATCAACGTCGCTGGGATTGGCTTCAGCGCTGCTGATCAGCTTCCCGCCTAAGCCGGTAGATTCGATACGCTCAGTAACGGCGCTTTCATTGTCTGCGTGAAAGACCTGAACCCGACGTTGGCTTAAATCACATGAGGCCACTACCGCCGGTTGTAAATCGGCTAGCGCCATCCCGATCATGCTTTCTTCAGCCATGCAGTCCATTTTGGGCACCGAGTATTCACTCACATGAGTAAGGGCGTCGCGATTGACTGCGGCTACGTCAGCAACCTTGCTTGGCTGGCCGCCTCCGCAACTTCCAGAACATTCTGAACTCATATTTTTATCCTTCTAATGTTGTGCTTGTTGAGGCACGAACGGCATCGGGCCGGTTGCGATAAAGCCAGTGATACAAAGTGGGCAGTACGAGCAAGGTAAGCAGCGTGGACGATATAATGCCGCCGATAACCACGGTGGCCAAAGGGCGTTGCACTTCGGCACCGGTACCGGTATTCAGAGCCATAGGTACAAATCCCAGGCTGGCGACTAAGGCAGTCATCATCACTGGGCGTAAGCGAGTTAACGCGCCATCAATAATGGCTATGTACAAATCCCCTTTCGATTGCCAAAGCTCGCGGATAAAACTCAGCATCACCAAACCGTTGAGCACGGCGATACCGGATAATGCGATAAAGCCAATACCTGCCGAGATAGACAAGGGCATATCACGCAGCCACAGCGCTAGCACGCCGCCGGTGAGTGCCAACGGTACGCCTGTGAAAATGATTAAGGCATCTTTGAGGGAGCTAAACGCCATCATCAGTAAGCCCAAAATAATGATCAGCGTAACCGGCACCACAATGCCTAGCCGTTGAGAGGCCGATTGAAGTTGCTCAAATGTACCGCCGTAAGCCAGCCAATAGCCTGCGGGCAACGTCAGCTCGGATTCAACACGACGCTGAACCTCGGCTACGAACGAGCCCAAGTCACGACCTCGCACATTGGCGGTCACCACCACTCGCCGCTTACCGTTTTCGCGGCTGATCTGCGCGGGTGATAATTGCTCTTCCAAACGCGCCACTTCTTTCAGTGGCACATAGCCACCATCGGGTAGCGCAATAGGTAGTTGCGACAGGTAGGCTAAATCTTTTCGCAACGGTTCTGGCAAACGCACCATCAGTTCAAAACGGCGGTCGCCATTGAAGATTAGCCCGGCTGACTCGCCGCCGACGGCTGCGGCCACCACATCTTGCAATTCACCCACACTCAAGCCATATCGAGCTGCCGCTGTCCGGTAAGGAATCACATTCAGCACGGGCAAGCCGTTTACCTGTTCAACCCGAACATCGGCTGCGCCCTCGATGTCGTTCATTAACTCTGCAATGGCTTCTGCCGACTCCTGTAAAACAGACAAGTCATCACCAAACACTTTCACGCCAAGATCTGCGCGAACGCCGGATATAAGTTCGTTAAAGCGTAGTTGAATGGGCTGCGAAAACTCGTAGTTATTGCCGATCAAGGTCTGTAATTTGGCTTCCATTTGTTCTGCCAATTCGGCTTTGCTCAACGACGGGTCTGGCCATTCATCAGCGGGCCTTAGTATCACATAGCCATCACCGATGTTCGGCGGCATGGGATCAGTGGCCACCTCAGCGGTACCAACACGGGCAAACACGGTTTTAACCTGCGGGAAACTTAATATTTCTTTTTCCACGGCGTGCTGCATAGCGACTGACTGCTCAAGACCCGTTCCGGTTACTCGCAGCGATTGCACGGCTAAATCGCCTTCGTCTAGCTGCGGCACAAACTCTCTACCTAGGGTGCTAGCGAGCCAAACGCAGGCCAGCAGCAACGCCACGGCTGCTGAAAGCACTAAGGTTTTGGTGCGCAGCGCCCAGGTCAATATCGGGCGATACAGCGCCTTCGCCTTTTGCATTACGGCATTTTCTTTTTCCGCCACAGGCGCGGTCATAAACGCGGCAATGGCTGCGGGTACTAGCGTGACCGACATCACCATGGCAGCCAGTAATGCCATCACCACGGTCGCGGCCATCGGGTGAAACATCTTTCCTTCGATGCCGGTTAGGCTGAAGATGGGGATATACACCACCGTGATTATTCCCACGCCAAACAAGCTGGGGCGGATGACTTCATTAGTAGCGTTATAGACAACCTGAAGGCGCTGTTTCAGCGGTAGCGTATTGCCCGCCTGTTGGGCTTCACTCAAACGTCGGATGGCGTTTTCCACCACAATCACGGCACCGTCCACAATCAAACCAAAGTCCAACGCGCCCAGGCTCATCAAATTGGCAGAAACGCCGGTGCGCACCATGCCGCTAATGGTCGCCAACATCGCTAAGGGAATCACCGCTGCGGTAATTAAAGCTGCGCGTATATTGCCTAACAATAAGAACAACACCACAACCACCAATAAGGCTCCTTCAAGCAGGTTTTTCTGCACGGTTGTGATGGCTTTATCAACCAGTGTGGTGCGGTCGTAAACCGGATTGGCCATCACGCCGCTTGGCAGGCTGCGGTTAATGACTGCCAGCTTATCGCCCACTGCCTGTGCCACGCTGCGAGAGTTTTCCCCCAGTAACATCATCGCCGTGCCCAATACGGCTTCTTTGCCGTCTTTGGTAGCTGCGCCCGTGCGTAGTTCTTTGCCAATGGCCACATCGGCTATGTCTTGAATACGCACCGGTGTGCCGTTGACGGTTTTAATCACCACATTTTCTATCTCGGCAATCGACGCTAGCTGCCCCGGTGAACGCACCAGTAGTTGTTGCCCATTGCGCTCTATATAACCCGCGCCGCGATTGTCGTTGTTGTTTGCCAAGGCGTTGCGTATATCGGCATAGCTTAGTT
>JAPPPA010000054.1 GCA_028817755.1 Gammaproteobacteria bacterium
AATCTAGGGCGATAGCCGGTGTGCAGATAAACGCGCTAAGCAGCAGGGCTTTAGCTAGTGCTTTCATCGCTTAGGCTCCATTCTAAAAATTCCATGGTCTCGAAAAACTCGAGGTCTTCTTCGGCGGCGATTAACTCAATTGGCATTACGCCGGCTTCGGGGGCTGTTTGTTGCAGATTGGGTGCAATAACAACCGCGCTGACGGCGGCGGCAACAAGGCCGGCGCCCGCAAGCCAAGGAGTGGCACCCCAGTTTTTACTGCGACCGGTGCGTTGTTTACGTTCAAAGCTTTGCACGGCTTCGCGGCGCGCTTGGTTGAGGCGCTCGGCAATATGGTCTGGCATAGCAAGGCTGTCGTCTAGGGCGTCACCTTGTGGGTGTTGGCTTTGGTTTGGATCTTGCCAGGGCTTTTGTGGGCCGTTCTGATCTTGAGGGTAAGTCATGCGAGTCCTCCTTCAGCGTTGGCTGAGGATGAGGGTTCTGAAAGTGAATCTAGGTGCGCGCCGAGCGTTTGACGCAGGCTTTCTAGGGCACGGTGCAAATGGGTTTTAACGCTGCCTGCGCTACAGCCCATGGCGAGTGCGGTCTGTTTTACATCTAGGCCCTCCCATACCCGGAAGCAAAAGGCTTCGCGCTGGCGCGGCGGAAGGCTGTGTATGGCTTGGTAGGCGTCCGTGGCTGCAACTTGTGCGCCGAGCAGCTCTAGTGGGCCAGTGTGGTCTTGGCTGAGCTGTTCTAGGGCGTTGTCGTTTTCATTGTCGGCGCTTTTGCCCACGATAGCGTTCCAGCGGCGGCGCACGGTGCTGCGGCGTTGGAAGTCTTTAATCTTGTTATTGAGAATGCGCCAAAACAGCGGCGGCCATTCTTGGGCGCTGCGGTCTCCGTATTTCTCAACCAAGGCGAGCATGGCGTCTTGGGTGATGTCGGCGGCATCGTCGGGGTTGTTTACGGAGACAACAGCAATCCGCCAGGCACGTTTTTCAACGTCCATTAAAAATAGATTCAGCTGGTTGGCTTGGCTTAGGCCGTTTTGCCACATGCTGCTGGGGTCTCCACTCGTGCTGTATTCGGTGCGCTTCAAAGCATAGTCTTTTCAGATAGGTCTGAATAGAACTAACGCGCGTAGCTGCGGTTGGTTGACGTTGTGTTGGCTTTTTTTAAGCGGGACGGTTTAGCTAGTTCACCCTTCGACAAGCTCAGGGCGAACGGAACGTGTGAACTGCTAATTTAGATTAGGTAGTGATCTAGCAGTAGCGCGGCGAATAGCACCATTAGGTAAATAATGGAGTAGCCAAAGGTTTTCATGGGCAGCTTGGTGTCGTCAGGCTTTAGCATCATGGCGATGGCGTAGCCCAAGAAAATAGCGCCGGTAATCACGGCGGTGACTAGATATAGCCAGCCGCTCATCTGAATCAGCCACGGCAACAAGGTAATGATGACGAGGATGACGGTGTAAAACAGGATTTGCCAACGGGTGTAACCGCTACCGTGTGTAACGGGCAGCATGGGGATGTCGACCTTGGCATAGTCTTCTTTACGTGCGATGGCGAGCGCCCAGAAATGCGGCGGGGTCCAAGCAAAGATAATCAGGAACAGAATCAGTGCTTCTGGGCCAACTTCGCCGGTAACGGCTGCCCAGCCGAGTAGCGGTGGTGCTGCGCCAGCGGCTCCACCAATCACGATGTTCTGTGGTGTGGCGTGTTTAAGCCATACGGTGTAAATCACGGCGTAGCCGACCAAAGAGAAGAAGGTCAGTACGGCGGTAAGCGGGTTTACTAGCCACACCAAAATGGCCATTGAAAGCGCACCAAGAATGCCGGCGAAAATCAGTACTTCGCGGCTGTTCACGTGGCCTTGCGGCAGTGGGCGGCCTTGGGTGCGCGCCATTTTGGCGTCAAAGCGCTGGTCTAGCAGTTGGTTGATGGCTGCTGCAGAACTAGCGGCGAGGCCGATGCCAACGGTGCCGAACACGAGCGCGTCTAGCGGTACCATGCCGGGTGTGGCTAGGAACATGCCAATAACGGCGGTAAATAGAATTAGCGCGACTACCTTGGGCTTGCATAGCTCAAGGTAGTCGTTAAATTTTAGGCTGCTAGCGGTTTGTGACATTGGTGGGCGTTAGAAGGCGATCGCGCGGCCAGAGTCGCGCCATTCGCGCATATGGCCCACAAGGTGGTAGACGTTATTAAAGCCTTCTTCTTCCAGCAGCGAGGCCGCTAGGCTGGCGCGATAGCCGCTTTCGCAATACACCACAATCGACTTGTTTCGCCATTCACCGAGTTCGGCAAGGCGGTTGGCCAATTGTTGTTGCGGAATGTGTAGCGCGCCGGGAACGTGACCGCGGTCGTATTCGTGGTCGCTGCGCACGTCTAGCACTAGTAAGCTGCCTTCTTCTGCGGCAAGCACTTGCTCGGCCGTCATATCAGCTAGCGGCTTGGCAACAGCGGTAAAGCTGGCCGAGAGGCTAACGATAAGTACAGCAATGAGAGCAATAAAACGCATGGCGGTTGAAGTAGCTAGTTTGGCTTTATTTTAGCAGGCTAGTGAGGCTGAGACCTTTGCAATAAAATTCTTTTGCCCTCATGCGGCGTTATTTTCGTGCTCAAATGCTCATTTACAGTCAGTAAACTGCGCTTTTGCGCGCGAAAATGCCTTGCCTGAGAACAAAACCTCTTTTATTGCAAAGGCCTCAGGCTTGGGCACCCATCAAAAGCGGGCATAAAAAACCCGCCCCTGAGTAAACCCGGGGGCGGGTTTTTGCGAAGCAAGATTAAGGTTTACTTAATCTTGGCTTCTTTGTACTCAACGTACTTACGAATGGTTGGATCGTACTTTTTAAGTACAAGCTTCTCAGTCGTATTACGACGGTTCTTCATAGTGGTGTAGAAGTGACCGGTACCAGCGGTTGAAACCATACGGATCTTTTCGCGCATTGTTCTATTCCTTAAACTTTCTGGCCAGCAGCGCGCATGTCAGCAAGAACGGTGTCGATACCTTTCTTGTCGATGATGCGTAGGCCTTTAGATGAAACACGAAGGCTTACAAAGCGGTTTTCGCTTTCTACCCAGAAACGCTTGCTGTGCAAGTTAGGCAAAAAGCGACGACGGGTTTTGTTTTGCGCGTGAGAAACGTTG
This sequence comes from Gammaproteobacteria bacterium, assembly GCA_028817755.1. Taxonomy (GTDB): domain Bacteria; phylum Pseudomonadota; class Gammaproteobacteria; order JAPPPA01; family JAPPPA01; genus JAPPPA01. The sequence goes on from JAPPPA010000054.1 coordinate 3,135, forward strand.
TTCCCAGTGACTGGGCGCTTGCCGGTTACTTGACAAACTCGTGCCATTTTTCCAGTTCCTTGTTGTGTAAAACGCTTTAAAAACAGCGGCTTACGGAAAATAGTATCTTGTTGTTGTTGCCAGCGGTTGGGGCCTTAGGCCCGCTTTTGCGGCGACAAAGAGGCGCGATTTATACCAGTATGAGAAGCGGATTTCAACTATTAATTTGTTGGGCTGCACTTATTAGAGCAGGCCGCGCTCGGCCATTGAGGTCACATGACCGTCGCCCACCACCATATGGTCGAGTACGCGAACGTCTATCGTGTTCAGGGCTTGCTGCAGGCGTTGTGTAATTTGGATGTCGGCTTGGCTCGGTTCGGCCACGCCAGAAGGGTGGTTGTGAGCGAAGATAATGGAGGCGGCGTTGTGTTTTAGAGTGTGCTTAACCACTTCACGCGGGTATACGGCGGTGCTGTTTAAGCCGCCGAAGAAGAGATGGTCGTAACGAATCACGCGATTTTGGCTATCCAGCAGCAGGGCGCCGAAGACTTCGCTGGGGTAGTCGCGTAGATGCTGCAGTAAATAGGCTTTGGTGTCGTTAGGGTTGTTAAGCGCGTCGCGGCTTTGCATTTTCTGGTCAAAATGCCGGCGTGCCATTTCGATTACGGCTTGGAGTTGGGCGTATTTGGCGTCGCCTAGGCCTTTGCCTTGGCAAAACTCGTTTTGTGAGGCGTCTAATAGTTGGCGTAGACCGCCGAAGTCTTGGAGTAATTGCCGAGCTAGGTCGACTGCAGAATAGCCGGTGACGCCAGTGCGGAGGAAAATTGCCAATAGTTCGGCGTCACTCAGTGCTTGTGGGCCGAGCGACAGTAACTTTTCTCTGGGGCGTTCGCCTTCCGGCCAGTCTTTAATTGCCATAGGCCGACGTTACCCCGCTGTTTGGGTGATAACAACGGTACGAACGTTCGCCTATCGCGTCAGCGTATAGGCTTACAGGTCGAGCTTTTTGAAGATGAACTCTGGAATGTGTTTGATGATAAGCATGACCAGCAACCAAATAGGTTTGCTGTAAATCACATTGCGTTGCTTTTCGATCGCCTTGCTAATGTGTAGTGCGACTTCTTCTGGCTCGGCGGTGAGCTTTTCTGGCAAGTCCATGCCTTCGGTCATGGCGGTGTTTACAAAGCCGGGTTTAACCGTGATGACATGTACGCCTTTGCTGGCGAGGCGGTTACGTAGGCCAGAAAGGTAGGTAGAGAAGCCCGCTTTGGCAGCGCCGTAGATGTAGTTCTTTTGGCGGCCACGATCGCCTGCCACAGATGAAACGCCGACAAGGCAGCCGCTGCCGCGACTTTCCATTTGCGCGGCGAGCTTTTCAAACAGGCTGACGAGGCCGCTGAAGTTAGCGTCGATCATGGCCTTGGCTTGGCTGTAATCCGCTTGGGCGCCGGTTTGTTCGGTCATTAGGCCAGCAACACTAACAACAAGGTCAGGCTGTGGGTTTAGGCTTTCCACAAAGTCGGCGTGGCTGTCTGTGGCGCAAACGTCTAGTTCAAGCTTGCTAACGCTGCGCTGAAAGCGCAGGTTAAGGTCGGTAGCGGCGCGGTCTAGGCGTTCTTCTGCTTGGCGCGCGGCCAGTTGTAAGTCGTAACCTTCTTCGGCCAGCTGGCTGGCAATGGCGCGGCCCATATCGGAGTTGGCGCCGATGATGAGCGCAGTTTTATTCTGAGTCATGTTGTGTGTGTTCATCGCGAGCAAGCGTGCGGGCTGCGGGATGAATAGAGAGGCGTTGCGATTGAGTG
>JAPPPA010000106.1 GCA_028817755.1 Gammaproteobacteria bacterium
AAGGTTTCTTCGAATACACAGAAGGAGGCAAAAAGCACCTGTTTGAAGGCCTCAAAGAACACTTTGGCTCAACCAGCAAAGATGTGGATATCGCCGAGCTGAAAGAACGTCTGATGTTTATTCAAGCTAACGAAACTGCACGTTGCTATGAAGAAGATGTGGTTTGCTCATTGCCAGATGCCAACATCGGCTCTATCTTCGGCTGGGGCTTCGCGCCTTGGGCCGGCGGTACGCTGCAATACATCGAGCATGTCGGCCTAGACCGCTTTATCGAACGCAGCCAAGAACTGGCTGATCAATTCGGTGAGCGCTTTAAACCGGCTGACATCCTGCTGAAAATGCAGGCGGAAGGTAAGAGCTTTAAATACGCGGTGTAAGTGTTATTTGAAGTCATAAAAAAGCCGCGCATTAGCGCGGCTTTTTTGTATCTGGGAAGACCAAGCTATTCGCTGCGAGATGCTTTCTCTTCCAAACCCGAAAGTCCAAAACGACGATCAAGCTCTTTAAGCACGGCATCTGGTGAAAGCCCTTGTTGCGCAAGCAGTACCATCGTGTGGAACCAAAGGTCGGCCACTTCATAAACCACATTGTCTTTGTCGCCATCCTTGGCGGCCATCACCACTTCTGTGGCTTCTTCACCTACCTTTTTTAGAATCTTGTCGAGGCCTTTGCTGTAAAGCTGAGCGACATAGGAGCTATCTGGGTCAGCGCCTTTGCGTTGCTCCAGAACTTCGGCGAGTTGCTGTAAGGTGTTGTTCATGGCGCGCAGTTTAGCAGAGCTAGCGCACTTTCTTGTCCCCTCGTCTTGTTGGAGCTTTGATGACCGTTTTCGCTCGTAATGCCTTGGTGCTTTCTTTGTGTGCAACCGCGCTCAGTACGCTGGGCCTGTTAGGTGTTTGGGGCATTGATGGCGAGGAGGCGGAACGGTTGAAGTTTGGGCTAACCGAACTGGCGCTGATGTTGCTGTTGATTGCCAATGGCTATGCGATTAAGCGCCACATGTGCCAACAGCCGTCGAGCCTCTTGGCGCAGCAATTGTCTTGGCTGTGTTTGCTGTCGTTGATTCTGTGCTTTGCCGGCGACGTGGTTAACCGCAATTTCGGGCAGTTGTTTTATCAGTACGGTAGCGTGGTGAAACACGATTATTTAGCTGATTCGGTGATGTTTTTTGCGCCGGGTTATTTGCTGTTGCTAATTGCAGTTGCGCGCGTAGCGCAAGAGCGCGGCGTAAGTACCAAATTTATGTTGGTCACGGCTAGCGTGGCGGCGGTGCTTGGCGGATTGAGCTTTCTCAATATGGCCGACTTCAACGCCGGTGGGCGCGTGCTTGCCATCACTGGCGGCTACGCCATGTTGATTACGGTAGTGGGCTTTTCTAGCTTATGGCTGTTAAAAGCTTATGGCGCGGCCAGTGGCCCGGCGAGTATTCGCTGGGTGGCGGCGGGTTTGGCGTTGGCTGCAATTGCTGATGCGCTAATCGGCTCGTTATGGATATACGGCAATAATGGCGAGGGGTTCTTTCCTGCCATTAGCTATGTGAATTGGATTGTGTATTTTGCTTCGCAGGCGATGGTGCAGCAGTTGCCAGTCGCCGTGAATAGCGCGAATTAGGTCTTATAGCCGCACTTCGATTTTGCGGTTCTTCATGCACTGCTTGGCTTCGCCAACGGTGTGCTCGCCGAAGTGGAAAATGCTGGCAGCTAGTACGGCATCGGCACCGCCGATTTCTACGCCGTCAGCTAGGTCGTCTAGCTTGCCGACACCGCCGCTGGCGATGATTGGGATATTCACTACGCGGGCAATTTCTTGCATCAGCTCGTTGTCGAAACCTTCGCGGGTGCCGTCACGGTCCATGCTGGTGACGAGTAATTCGCCAGCGCCGTATTCGGCCATTTTTGCGGCCCACTCAATCGCGTCTAGGCCGGTCTTTTTGCGGCCGCCGTGGGTGAAGATTTCCCAGCGTGGCGCTTCTTTTTTCTTGTTTACGCGTTTGGCGTCGATGGCAACAACAATACACTGATTGCCAAAACGGCCAGAGGCTTCGCGTACAAATTCTGGGTTGTTCACCGCTGCAGTGTTGATGCTGACCTTGTCGGCACCGGCATTCAGCATGCGGCGCACATCGGCACATTCACGGATGCCGCCGCCCACGGTTAGCGGAATAAATACTTGGCTAGCGACGGCTTGTACGACTTCCACCATGGTGGCGCGGTCATCTGAGCTGGCAGTGATGTCGAGGATGCAAACCTCGTCGGCGCCTTGGTCGTTATAACGACGTGCGACTTCAACCGGGTCGCCTGCATCACGTAGGCCTAAGAACTTAACGCCTTTAACAACGCGGCCGTTGTCTACGTCTAGGCAGGGAATAATGCGTTTTGCTAAACCCACTAGCTCAGTTCCTTCTGTACTAACGCTGCTGCTTCCTGCAGATCAAGCGTGCCTTCGTAAATTGAGCGGCCAAGAATAGAACCCGCCACGCCTTTTTGGCGTACGGCTAATAGCTGCTCAATATCAGAAATATCTTTGATACCGCCGCTGGCGATAACGGGAATGCCACAGGCTTCGGCTAGCTCAGCCGTGGCTTCAACATTACAGCCACTGAGCATGCCGTCGCGGCTGATGTCGGTATAAACGATGCTGCTTACGCCAGCGTCAGCGAATTCTTTTGCGAGGTCTACGACTAGTACTTCAGCGGTATCAGCCCAGCCGTCTACGGCAACTTTGCCGTCGCGTGCATCGAGGCCAACGATGATATGGCCCGGAAACTCGCGACAAGCTTGGCGTACAAATTCAGGTTCGCGCACGGCTTGTGAGCCGATGATGCAATACGTAATACCAGCATCTAGATATGCAGCGATGGTGTCGCTATTGCGGATGCCGCCGCCGATTTGCACTGGGATGTCACCGCTGATTTTGCAGATGCTACGAATGGCGTCGTCATTCACTGGCTTGCCGGCAAAGGCGCCGTTTAGGTCAACCAAGTGCAAACGCTGTGCGCCTTGGTCAAACCAGCGTTGTGCCATTTCCGCAGGGTTGCTGCCGTAAACGGTCGCGTCTTCCATGCGGCCTTGTTTTAGGCGTACACATTCGCCGTCTTTTAAATCAATCGCGGGGATCAGTTCAAACGTCATTGGCTTAGCCTTTAAGGATTCCAGGCGCAGAAGTTAGAGAGCAATTGCAGACCGGCGTCGGCACTTTTTTCCGGGTGGAATTGGGTGGCGAACACATTGTCTTTGCCTAGCGCAGCGCAGTATTCATGTGGGTACTGTGCGGTGGCTTGCACGATGCTTTGGTCGTCTGGGGTGACGTAGTAGCTGTGTACAAAGTAAAAACGGGTGCCGTTTTGAATGCCTTCCCACAGAGCGTGATCTTGTTTGATCGCGACTTTGTTCCAGCCCATTTGTGGCACTTTTAGGCGGTCGTTGGTTTCTGGGTCGCGCAGACCGTCTTCGAAACGCTTCACACGGCCTTTAAATAAGCCTAATGCGTCATGGCCGTCGTTTTCTTCTGAGTGCTCGAGCATGGATTGCATGCCCACGCAGATGCCCAACAACGGTTTGGTGTTGGCAACTTCGCGCACGGCTTCGTCAATGCCGAGGCGTTCCAATTCGCCCATGCAATAACCAATACCGCCAACGCCGGGGAAAACCACTTTGTCGGCACGGAGTAATTCGTCTGGGTCGTAGGTAACTTGTACGCGTTGGGCAACGGCCACGCGCTCAAGTGCCTTTGCTACGGAGTGGAGGTTGCCCATTCCGTAATCAACAACAGCAATGGTGTACATCGAGTGCTAAATCCGCAAAAGCAAAAGGCGCTTATAAAGCGCCCTTTGTTGAAGGTAATACGTCGCCCATGCGTGGATCCATTTCGGTTGCCATGCGTAGGGCGCGTCCAAAGGCTTTAAAGATAGTTTCTGCAACGTGGTGTGCGTTGCGGCCACGGATGTTGTCGATGTGCAGAGTGACACCAGCGTGGTTAATAAAGCCTTGGAAGAATTCAAAAATAAGATCGAGATCAAAATCACCAACACGAGCGCGTGGGTAATCCACCACGTACTCAATGCCGGGGCGGCCAGAAATATCTAGCACCACGCGTGATAGTGATTCGTCTAACGGCACGTAAGCGTGGCCGTAGCGGCGAATGCCTTTCTTGTCGCCAATTGCTTTGGCAAAGGCTTGGCCGAGGGTAATGCCCACGTCTTCTACGGTGTGGTGCGCGTCAATTTCCAAGTCGCCGTTGGCGTTGATGTCTAGATCAAACAAGCCGTGGCGAGCCACTTGGTCCAACATGTGGTCGAAAAACGGTACGCCGGTCACGAATTTAGCTTCGCCGGTGCCGTCTAGATTCACAGAAACCGTAATTTGGGTTTCTTTGGTATTGCGCTCAACAGTCGCGGTACGTTGGGTCATATCGCCTTACCTTTTTGGGTGGGCATTACGAAAGGGGCGCAATGATACTCCTGTACACGCCGAGTTTGAACCTTTTGTTGCAATGCGGCAAAAAGGCTCAAGGTTTGGTGTGGATTCGGAATGTCACTGGGCCGTCGTTAGTCAGTGAAACTTGCATGTTGGCGCCGAACTGGCCAGTTTCTACGATGCTATGTTCTTGCCGAGCTTTGTCGCATAGGTAGGCGAACATAATCCGTGCCGCTTGCGGTGGCATCGCCGTAGAAAAACCGGGCCGGTTTCCGCGTTCGGTATCGGCCGCTAGGGTGAATTGGGATACCAGCAATAAACCGCCGTTAATGTCTTTTAACGACAGATTCATCTTGCCTTCTGCGTCTTCAAACCCGCGGTAAGTGAGTACGCGCTCAAGCAGCCGGTCGGCGTGTTTTTGCTCGTCCCCTGCTGCAATGCCCACAAACACCAGCAAGCCTTG
>JAPPPA010000277.1 GCA_028817755.1 Gammaproteobacteria bacterium
CACTTGGCCTTGGTGGTCGTCGAGTACGGCGGCATCTCTGGCTTGGTGACGATTGAAGACGTGCTTGACCAAATCGTCGGTAGCATTGATGACGAGCATGACGACGAAGAAGCGCCCAATATCATTCAGCATTACAACGGCCGCTATACCGTGAATGCGTTGACTGAGTTAGAAGAGTTCGACGCCTATTTCGAAACGCAATTTGATGAGTTGCTAGATACTGAAACCGTAGGCGGTTTGCTGCTACAAAAGTTTGGCTACCTGCCCAAGCGCGGTGAAGTCGCCGAAATTGAAGGCATGCGTTTTGAAGTGCTAAAGGCCGATGGTCGTCGTGTGCACCAGCTTGCGGTAGCGCGTTTAGAAGCCCAGCCAAGCAACGCCGAAGCGGAAGCCTCGTAACTTATAGAGCTTCTGCCGTGCGCAACGACTTACTAGCCGCAGAACCTAAACTCCCTAAACGCCAATTGTTGCTGGCCGCGCTCGTCGGCGCGGCGTTGCCCTTGGCCTATGCGCCGTTTGGCTACGGTTGGATAATGCCGATTATGTTGGCGGTGTTAATGCTGTTGCAGTACGGCAAAACGCCTCGGCAAGCGTTTAAATTGGGCGTGGTGTTCGGTACTCCTGGGTTTATCGGTGGTTTGTATTGGATCTACATTTCCACTCATGTATACACCGGCGCGCCAGCGCCGCTATCTATTTTCTTGATCTTTCTGCTATCGCTTTATTTGTCCCTTTACGGTGCTATTACCGGAGCGGTTGCGGCGTGGTTTGGGAATGATGGTGATAGCCATCCCCCGGTATTCGGTTATTGGTTGGTTGCGTATGTGGTGGCGTGGCCGTTGTTGGAATTGTTACGTAACTTTGTGCTGACCGGCTTTCCTTGGTTTGCCCTCGGCTATACACAAACCGACAGTTGGCTAAACGGCTGGGCACCGATTACCGGCGTGTTTGGTATGGCGATACCGGTGTTATTGCTGGCTGCGATTCCCGTGGCTTTTCGGCAAGGGCGCTTGTGGACGGCGGCAGTGCCTGCCATTGTACTTGTTGCCTCCGGCTATGGCTTGCAGCAATACACATGGACGCAAGCTGATGGTGAGCCGCTAAAGGTGGGTATTGTTCAGGGCAATATCGAGCAGGATCAAAAGTGGGTCAGTACGCAGCGTTGGCCAACGGTAAAGCTGTACCGCGAACTGACAGAGCGCCTCATACCCGACGCGGATTTGATTATTTGGCCAGAAGTGGCGATTCCCGGTGCTTACCGAGAGTTTCAGTTGACGTTGTTTGGGCCACTCGCCGCGCAGTTAGATGAGCATGATGCCGATTTGTTAGCGGGCATCATGCGTTGGGATGATGACACTCACCAATATGCCAATGCTGTCGCACAAGTAAAGTCCACAGACCCAGTGTTTTACGACAAGCAGCATTTAGTGCCGTTTGCCGAGTATTTCCCCGTGCCCGGATTTGTGCGTGATTGGTTAAGGGCCTTAGAGCTGCCGTTTACCGATTTATATACCGGCAATGAAAACCGTATGCCGTTTCAGGTAGGCGAGCACCGCGTGGCGATGTCGATCTGTTTTGAAGATGTGTTTGGTGAAGAAGTCGCACTCTTGGCGAAGGACGCTTCATTGCTCGCTAATGTGAGTAATGACGCTTGGTTTGGGCGGTCTATCGCCGCCGCGCAACATGAACAAATTGCGCGTATGCGTGCCTTAGAAACGCAGCGTTGGATGGTGCGCGCCACGCCCACTGGTTTTTCTGCTTTTATTAACCCGCAGGGCAGCGTAGTACAGCGTTTGCCGCGTGGTGAGGTGGCAACCAGTGTGGCCGAGTTACAGCCACGTACCGGGCTTACACCGTATATGCTGGTGCGTAATTATTGGATGGCGGGCTTACTGGTAGTATTGCTGCTGTTATTGGTCGCTAAAAAGCGCCGCCAGCGTTCACGCGCGTTTTATACGTAAAGGTTTTAGGAGCCAGTTATGGCCTCGGCAACAGATAAATTTATCGATTTTGTTGATTCAATACGCGGGGTGTTTAAAAGCCTAGGTAACGCCGTGAGCGGGCAATCTGGCGAGCCCGGAAAGTGGCAAAAACCAACCAAAATCTTTGTCGTGGTCTTTGTACTGTTTAACTTGGTTTTCGGCTGGTATTGGTCCAACGAGCCAGAGCTGCCGATAGAAGAAGACGTTGCCAGTTCTGGCGTAGTAGGCCATGCAACCACCACGGCATTGATCAATGTGGTGACAACATTGCTGAAAAAGCCGGGTGGCTATCTAACTAATGACGTCACGCCGCCGTCGCTATTTTTAGACAATATGTCGAATTGGGAATTTGGCGTATTGGTGCAGTCGCGTGAGTTGGCGCGTGCTTTGCGAAATGACTTCAGCCGCTCGCAATCGCAGTCGGTTGAAAACCCGCATTTGGCGGATGCGGAGCCGCTACTTAGTTCGCCGAATAATTCCTGGATTTTCCCATCAACCGAAGGCAAGTATCATGAGGCGCTGAGTGGTTTTGAAGCCTATCGTCAGCAGTTAATTGATATTCAGCAGGGCGATGCGCAGTTTTATGCCCGCGCAGATAACTTAGCGAATTGGTTGGCGGTAGTAGAAAAACGCTTGGGCAGCTTGTCGCAACGCTTGTCGGCCAGCATCGGTCAAGTGCGCGTGAATACCGATTTGGCGGGTGACCCCGCGGCACAACAAGCCACACCGAATGGCAGTCAGCTAGAAGTAAAAACCTCATGGTTTGAAATTGACGATGTGTTTTATGAAACGCGCGGCACCGCTTGGGCACTGATCCAGTTTATGAAAGCGGCGGAATATGATTTCCGTGACGTGTTGATTAAAAAGAATGCCCTTGTGAGCTTGCGTCAAATTATTCGTGAGCTTGAAGCAACGCAAACTGAACTGTGGAGCCCTATTATTCTGAATGGCTCTGGTTTTGGTGTGTTCGCCAACCACTCGCTAGTGATGGCGAGCTATATTTCGCGTGCGAATGCCGCGGTTATTGATTTAAGGAAGCTATTAGAAGATGGCTAGCAACAGTCTATTATTTCTGTGTACCGGTAATTCATGTCGTAGCCAAATGTGTGAAGGCTATGCCAAACAGCTTTTTCCGGATGAGTGGACAATCTTATCGGCAGGTATTGAGGCGCATGGCAAAAATCCGCGTGCAATTTCAATTATGGCCGAAGACGGCTTGGATATTTCAGCGCAAGAATCGACTGTGCTGAGCGACGAAATGATCGAACAAACGCATTATTTCGTAACCGTGTGTGGCCATGCTGATGAGCATTGCCCGGTACTGCCGCCGGGCAAGATTCGTATTCACTGGCCGTTGCCAGATCCGGCGAAAGCGACGGGTACGGAAGAAGAAATCACGGAACAGTTTCGTGCCGTACGCGATGAAGTAAAACAGCGGATGTATGCGCTGTCGGCTGAGTTATTGGACGAAGCCTAGCTTAGGAATTTCCGGGCTTAGGTGAAACCTGTCGCCAGACGGCAGGTCACAATAAAAGAGACATATAAGAGGGGATCAACATGCGCCACGGTATTAAGGGCCTGTTGTGTTGCGTACTATTTGCTAGCCCGGTGCTGGCAGACGATTTGCCAGATCATTTAACGCCGGTTGGCGCTGAAAAAGCTGGCAATGCCGATGGCAGTATTCCGGCTTGGAATGGCGGCATTGAAGAACCACCGAAAGGCTATAAAGAAGGCGGCGATCACCCCGACCCGTTTGCGGGTGATGCGGTGCTATTCACCATTACCGCGGCAAACTATAAAGAGCATGAGACCAACCTAACTGAAGGCCAAAAAGCGCTGTTTGAGACCTATCCAGACAGTTTCAAAATTCCCGTATACCCAACACGCCGTTCCGCCTCTTACCCCGAATACATTTACGAAGAAACCGCGAAAAACGCTAAGCGTGTAAAACTGGTCAATGACGGTAACGGCATTGAAGGCAGCTCGGCTGGCTTTCCGTTTCCTATGCCGGAACATGGCCAGCAGGTGATGTGGAACCACAACCTACGTTTTGTGACGCCAGATACCATTAAGTTGTACTCCAACTCAGCCGTGGTTCAGCCGAATGGTGATTACCGTTTGAGTAAGGGCGTTACCCAGCTCAAGTTCTATTATCACGACGAAGATGTCGATGCTGATGACCTTAAAAATCGTTTTGTAAAAGCGATTGGTAAGAGCCTGAGTGGCCGCGACGCGGGTGAAGCGTACCTTGTGCATGTGCCATTGGATCGCACAGTAGAAGAAACTGATGTGTGGATTTACACACCTGGCACCCGCGTAAAGAAAATTGCCAATGTGGGTTACGACGGCACCATTCACGACGGCCTAGTTACGCACGACCAGATCGCCATGTTCAACGGCCCGTTAGACCGCTACACCTGGAACCTACTGGGCAAGAAAGAAATCTATGTGCCGTATAACGCCTATCGCTTGTCGTCTGAAGAAGTCGAATACGACGACATCGTGAAAAAAGCGCACCCGAACCCAGAGCTTACCCGTTACGAGAAACACCGCGTGTGGGTGGTAGAAGCGAACGTGAAAGACGGTATTAGTCATATTTACCAGAAACGCGTGTTCTACCTAGATGAAGACTCATGGACAGTGATGGCGCAAGACATCTATGACCAGCGAAATACCTTCTGGCGGTACGCCGAGCTGCACGCCATGAACTACTACGAAGTGCCAACCGTATTACCCTCGGTAGAAGCGCACTATGACCTGCAGTCACGTCGTTACGTGGTGGTGGGTATGACCAACCAGGAAGATCAACCTGAGTTTGGTGTGCGGATGAAGGAAACGTTGTTTAAACAGGATGGGTTTAAGCGGTTTGCGGAGCGAAT
>JAPPPA010000039.1:0-345 GCA_028817755.1 Gammaproteobacteria bacterium
ATGCAGACCAATAGCGGGATAACGCAAATCATCTATCGGCGCATCAAACAGATTGACGCCGACACCGATAACCACACTCACCTGCTCTTGCTGAATACTCGCCTCAATCAAAATGCCTGCCAGTTTTCGTTGAGCTAACAACACATCGTTTGGCCACTTAATAGCAAGCGGCTCAACATACGGCTGCAAAGCCTCCACTAAAGATAATCCAACAACTAGCGAGAGTGCTGGCAAATCAGCAGGGTAACGCTCAAACCGCCACGCAATGGAACACAACAAGGAAGTTAATGGTTTCGCTTGCCAAGCACGCCCCGTTCTCCCCCTACCCTATATATTATACAAATA
>JAPPPA010000039.1:355-20584 GCA_028817755.1 Gammaproteobacteria bacterium
CCCCCTACCTTGGGTTTGATGCCCGGCAACAAACAGCGCCGCTTGCTCAGAAGGCTGAGTATCCAGCCATGCCTTAGCCAAATCATTGGTAGAAGCCGTACTAGCCACAACAGCACAAGGCAAATCCAGCTGCGCCTGCAGCTGATCTGCATCCAACACTGGCAGCTCGGTAGCGAGTCGATAACCAGCACCATGCTTCCGCTCCAGCGGGTAACCCCACTCAATCAGCTGCTTAGCGTAATTATTCACGGTCATACGGCTTGGCTCACCCGGAAGCGTCGAAGCCAAGGCCTCGCCAGAATGCCAACGACCGTCGCCTAGACTTAACAACAGTTGCTGCAGGCGATCATTCCCTAGCATCACTTTTCATCCGTGCTTTTTTGCCAAGGGAAAACAAATTGATTCTCTTCACCGCGCACTAAACGCTGTAAATTTTGCCGATGCGCTCCAAGCACCAGCGCGGTCAGCATCATGCAAAACGCCATTAACGCTTTACCACTTTCAACATCGCCGGTGCTAATCGCCCACAAAGGCAATACCAGTGCCGCTAACGCACTCGCCAAGCCCGAATAACCTGTCGTGAGAAACACGATCAACCACACGCCTAACACCCAAGGTAATAACGCGGGCAATAGCACAGCAATCACCCCCAAGGCGGTTGCAACACCTTTACCGCCTTTAAACCCAGATAATGGCGGCCAAATATGACCGGCGACAGCAGCTAAACCGAGCAACGCCGAGTAACTTTCGGGGCTCATCGAGCCCCCCTGCTTCTGCACCAAGGGCGCCAACACCAGCAACACCAATACGGCTTTCGCGGCATCCCACAGCAAGACCAACAGCGCGAAGAGCTTACCGCGCACACGCAGCGCATTGCTCGCCCCGGGATTGCCTGAGCCCGACTCACGCACAGGCGGTCCCGGCCACAGTTTCGCCAACAAGTCAGCGCCTAATACACCGCCAATGAACCAGGCTACGACAAACCCCAATGCTGCTAACATCCCAACCACTCCTTACGACGCGCCAGCTGCTCTTCTGTCGCTGCCTCTGCCAGCGCCAATACCGCTGTTGTTTTTGGTGCCGCCTCAAGCTGCAACGTTTTCTGTAACAACTGATTGCCTCTAAACAAAGTCATATCCCACTTTTCACCGGGCACTGCCGTTAGCAACTGCTGTTGCACCCAATCCGCCGAAACACGGTAGCCATTAATAGCCACCACTCTGTCTTTTAACGAAAGACCCGCCTTATGAGCAGGGCTATCATTATCAACACGTGCCAACTCCAGCTCTTTGCCGGCAGGTTTCGCAACAAAACCAGCCCATACCCGCCATGCCTCAGCAGTACTGCCACCTTTATCTTGGATTGACGCCATCGCGCGCCAATCCAACGTCACCGCAAACTCGGCTAGCAATTCCGCAACCGGCAAATCTGCGGTACCGCGAAGCGCCATTTCAATAAATGCCTGCATTTCATCAACCGCATCAGGCGCACAGCTAGCCAAACGCTCTAGCATTAACTGCTCAATCCCGTTCTCCGGCACCCCAGCACTTGTCACGCCGTAGGTTTGCCATAAAGCCCGCATTACGTCTTCTAGTCTCAACGCTCCAGCACTTAGAAGCCGCAACTTGAGATCTAAGCACAACGCCACGATCGCGCCTTTCGCGTAATAACTCACAATAGCGTTCGGCGCATTCGCATCCTGCTGGTAGAAGCGCGTCCATGTGGTAAAGCTAGACTCAGACACCGACTGCCCATGACGACCACTGCCGCGGTAAACCCGCGTCATAATTTGCCCAAACGTCACCAGCCAGTCAGCTGGTTTAATACAGCCTGCCTGCAAAACACCAAGGTCATCGTAGTAAGACGTAATGCCTTCAAACGCCCACAGCTGCACACTGTAATTTTCGCGCTGATAATCTGGTTGAGCAAAGGCCTCTGGAATAATCCGCTTCACGTTCCAGCTATGAAAATATTCATGACTACACAGCCCTAGGAACTGCTGATACTCGGGTGTTGGCTTTTTATCTTCAGCCCCCACCGGCAAATCACGCTCCGCACACACCAACGCGGTACTGTTTCTATGCTCTAAGCCGCCATAGCCGTTCTCGGTGATGTAGGTGATAAACAAATAACGCTCAAAAGGCGCACGCTGGGTTTCCGGCTCAAACCGCGCAATATGTTGCGTACAAATTTTCTCTAAATCTGCGCAGAGACGTTTTTTGTTTGTCGCTACCGCCGTGTGGTTACCCGAGAGCAACATCACATGCGGAACGCCGCAAGCCTCAAATGCGCATAAGTCGAAACCACCCGCCTCAATCGGGTGATCAACCAAGGCGTCATAACTCTCAGCGGCAAACGTACCAAATCCCCACTCGGGCGCTTCAATCACATCCAAACCGGTAGCAAGCCGCCACTCCGACAATGCTGCGTGCACCGGCGCCGGAATAACCACCTCGCATGGCCAGTCTTCGCGACCCACGACACGGGGGAAGACTGACGTGCCATTTACAAATGCTCTTTGCTCATCAAACCATGCTGCTCGCACCGAATCGTCAAAGGCATAAATCAGGAAATCCAAACACAACTGCTGGCAGTCTTGATCAACAACCCACGTGGATTTATCCAACATCCGTAAAGCAATCGCCTGCCCATCCGCCTCAGCCGAGGCTGAAACAATATGTTTGGCAAAATCTCGGACCATATAACTACCAGGAATCCACACTGGCAGTGCAAATTGCTGCCCTGCCGATACCTCCGTTACCCGCAGCTTCACCCGCAAGTAATGTCCAAAGGGATCCTCGAAGCTCAACTCATACTGGTTGAAACGACCGCTCAGTGGGCTTTTTAGACCACTTGACCAAAAAGAAGACAATAAACCTAGTTCGCTTTGTTGCATTATCTTTAAACAATAATTAATCTTTCGCGCAATTCGCTGCAGAATTAAAACAACAAAAACTATACCTTTCCTGGAGGAAAGACCATTTCTCAGGGCCCCTTTCGGGGCCCTTTTTATTTTCTGCTGCGCCTTTGCGCTTCCAAACCACGTCCAGCAATCACCTACCGTCACTACCAGCTACTTGGCAGTTGCGTATCGCTATGCTGTAATCTGCCGCTGCACAGAACGCAAAACCATAACAGGGAGATCGCTATGGGAACCAAAGTCACCGTATCTTTGAATAAGACTTTTAACGTGGGTGCTGACGTAGATCGTGTATTCGACCTACTTGCCAATGTACCTGAATCAGCCAGCCACTACCCAGGTGTAGAAAAATTAAATGACCAAGGCGATGGCGTTTATGAATGGGTAATGGAAGAAATCGGCGCTGGCGGCTTCAGCCACCAAGTAGTTTACGCAAGTAAATATGTAGCTGATCGCGACGCAGGCACCATCGAGTGGACTCCAGTTTCTGGCAACAGCGAAATTTCAGGCAACTGGAAACTAACCGCTGATGGCGACGGCACTCAGTGTGAATTCAACGTAAGCGCAGAATTAGATGTGCCTGTGCCACGTTTACTTAAAAGCATGGCCAAGCCTGTTGTTGAACAGCAATTTGGCTCGCAAACCGACACCTACATTAACAACCTAAAAACCGCTTTATCTTAAGGAGACACCGAATGTCTGACTTGAAAGCCGCTTTTGATGCCGCTGTAGATAGCGTACAAAACGCTCCTGCTGATGGCAGCTTTAAGCCAAGCAACGATTTCAAACTAACCATGTACGCGCTATTTAAGCAGGCGACTGACGGCGATGTTTCTGGCAAAAAGCCAGGCATGCTAGACGTAGTGGGCCGCGCCAAGTACAGCGCTTGGGAAAAACTGAAAGGCACCAGCGCAGACGACGCTATGCAGCAGTACATTGATGCCGTAGAGAAAGTAGCAGCCGAGCACGGCTAAGCCACTTAATCAACGCATTAAAAAAGGCCGCTTAAAGCGGCCTTTTTTAATGTCTATTTATCACTTAGCGAACATCCGCCTGCCCAATGCCGCGCGGATCACTGGCCGCCGTCATACCCTCTGCGTTCTGCAACACCACATGCATATTGCCGTAACGGCGACCGCGCTCTTTGGTTTTATGGCCTAACACCGCCAAGCCTTGCAGCATGCTGTGTTCCAAGCCACCTTTCTCGTAACTCACCACATCCGGCAAATACTGATGGTGATAACGCGGCGTAGCCACCACGCTACTGGCATCAGTACCCTTGCCCCAGCCGTCGTGCATATATTCCAAAGCGCCCAACAGCACCATACTGATAATGCGGCTCCCGCCAGGTGTACCAACCACCGCAACGCTATCGCCTTTTTCAACAAAGGTTGGCGTCATGCTCGACAACATGCGTTTACCCGGCGCAATGCTATTGGCACGACCATGCACCAGACCATAGCCGTTCGGCTCACCCGGTTTCTTAGAGAAGTCATCCATCTCGTTATTCAACAGCACACCTGTGCCTGCCGGCATAAAGCCAGAGCCAAACGGGAAGTTAATCGACAAGGTGGCAGAAACGCGGTTGCCTTCGGCATCAACCACGGAGAAGTGCGTGGTGTCTGTGCCCGCGACTTCCTCAACCGTAACTGCCGGTAAATCTGCACTTGGTGTTGCTCGACGAGTCGACAACTCTGGTACCCATTCAGCGGCATGCTGAACGCTGGTGAGGCGATCAACCGGCACAGGTACAAAATCACTGTCACCCAAATATTGCGCGCGATCGCGATAAGCACGACGCATGGCTTCAATAATTAGATGGGTACGCGTGACGGGATCAGCGTTATCTAAATCGTAGAAACGCAGAATATTCAGCGTTTCTAGCATCGCTACGCCGCCAGAAGAAGGCGGTGGCGCTGAAATGATTTCATAACCACGGTAATGGCCGCGCACAGGTTCGCGTTCAATCACTTGGTATTCGGCCAAGTCTTTTAGCGTCCAGATACCACCGGCAGCTTTCACGCCAGAAACCAACTTCTCAGCCAGTTCGCCCTTATAAAAACCATCACGGCCGTGCTTGGCTAGCAATCGTAGCGTTTGTGCTAGATCCGCTTGGTGAATTACCACACCTTCAGCAGGTAAGTCGCCATTCGGCAAAAACACGTCAGCCGCAGGATTGTCGCTCATTACCTTTTGTCGAAAGGCTAGGCGCTTAATCATGTGGCCGTCTGCAGGAAAACCTTCAGCCGCAGCACGAATAGCGGGTTGCAAGGATTGCGACAACGGCAACGCTCCATAGCGTTCAGCAATATGTGCTAACGCGGCAGGTTCACCAGGGATACCGGCCGCCAAAGCGCCATCTAAAGACGCCTTTGGAATCACATTGCCTGCCGCATCCAAATACATGGTTTCTGTCGCTGCTAACGGCGCTTTCTCACGGCCATCAACAAAGATTTGTTTGTTATCACTAGCACGATGTAGCAACCAAAAACCGCCACCACCAATGCCGGAACCGGACGGCTCTACTACAGCCAATGTAGCCGAGATAGCCACGGCGGCGTCAAAGGCGTTACCACCTGCGGCTAACACCTCAAACCCTGCTTCCGTCGCTATTGGGTGCGCGGTAGCAATAGCGCCTAGCTTTGGCTTTGCCTGAAGTACAAATGGGAGTAATAGGCAGACAAACAGCGAGACGGCTCTGAACATTACGAGGCTCCGGTTAGCAGCTTGTACTTAGCCATCAGCTGCATTTCGGTTTCGGGGTGATTAGGATCTTTGGGAATGCAATCGACCGGGCAGATTTCCACACACTGCGGCGTGTCGTGATGCCCCACACACTCGGTGCATAAATCAGGGTCAATTTCGTAAATCAACTCGCCTTGATAAATAGCGAGGTTGGGGCAAACCGGCTCGCAGACATCACAGTTGATGCATTCGTCTGTGATTTTTAAGGCCATAACCGAAAGCTCGCTAGGCGAATTTTTCCGTTAACGCAGCGGCAATAGAAGGATGCACCAAGGCCGAAACGTCACCACCGTATTTGGCGATTTCACGCACCAACGTAGAAGACACATGGCCGTATTCAGGTGCAGGCGCCAACATAATGGTGTCGACATCGGCGGCAAGGTGGCGATTCATTTGCGCCAACTGCATCTCGTACTCAAAGTCTTTCACAGTACGTACGCCGCGCACCATCACGCTCACATTTTGCGCCTGCATAAATGCCACGGTTAGACCGTCGTAACCTTCAACGCGAATATTCGGCACGTCTTCTAAAGCGCGCTGGGCAAAGTTAATACGATCTTCTAGCCCAAACAGCGTGCTCTTACTGGTGCTATCAGCTACCGCCACGACGACTTCATCAAATAGCTGTGCTGCACGACGAATCACGTCGGTATGCCCGTTGGTAATCGGGTCAAAAGTGCCGGTGTAAGCAGCGATGGTCATAACAAGCCTCTGGCGTTTACTGATTGAGTGCTATTAAACGGGTTCGTAGCGCAATAGCATAAAGCGCACTTGCCCTGCTGTGCGCTCTTTTAATACTGCGAAATCTGAGGGCAAATTCAACATAGGGTCGCCCGCTGGCTGCTCGGTATAAATCAAGGTGCCATCTCGCAGGCCTTTGTTACGCAACAACTCAAAAACGGTTAGCCATAAATTAGCGGGGTACGGCGGGTCTAGAAAGATGATATTCCAGCTGCTCGCATTACGCTGCAACCATTCCATCACGTCGGCAGAGATAACTGCTGCCTGTGCATTTACCGTAGCCAAGTTGCGTTTAAGCGCGACAGACAAGCGTGGATCTTTTTCCACAAATGTAACGTTAGCTGCGCCCCGAGACAGCGCTTCCAAACCAAGCGCGCCGGTGCCTGCGAACAAATCTAAAACCCGCGCACCACTCACATAGGGTTGCAGCCAATTAAATACAGTTTCACGCACCCGGTCGCCTGTCGGGCGCACCGTAGTATTCGCCGGAAACGGTAATCGCCGGCCGCGCCATTGACCCGCAATAATGCGGAAACTGTTCTGCTGCACTTTCTTCTTATAGATGCTGTGGTGTGAATGGTAGGATACCGCGAATTGCGCCATTGCGCGCCACACTGTTATTGCGCTTGCGGCTGCAAACAGCCTCGAGCATTACCGTTCCATACGAGTGTATTCATGTCTCAGAACACTGGATTCTTTCTAGTTCGCTGGTTTCGCGGACTACTAGCCTTATTCGGTCGCCTATTCGGCGCGTCATCTAGCGCCCCTTCCCTGCCACAAGACTTCGACAGCAAGCTCGAAGCGGGTATGGATAAAAGCCGCCGCGGTTTTTTCAATCGTTTAGCCACGTTAGTTGGCGCCAGCAAAACCATTGATCGCGACCTGCTCGACGAAATTGAAACAACCTTGTTAACGGCTGATGTTGGCGTAGACGCCACCCGTAAAATCATTGACGAGCTAACCGAAGCACTCAGCCGCAAAGAGCTAAAAGACAGCGCCACCCTATGGGCGCGCATTCGCAACAGCTTGTTAGAAATCCTAGAAAACAGCGAAACGCCACTCACCTTGCCAGCCGAAGGTGCAGAGCCAAAGCCGTTTGTTATTTTGATGGTTGGTGTTAATGGCGTGGGCAAAACCACCACCATTGGCAAGCTTGCTAAGCGTTTTCAAAACGAAGGCAAGAGCGTCATGCTCGCCGCGGGTGACACCTTCCGCGCAGCCGCGGTAGAACAGCTTAAAACTTGGGGCGAACGTAATGACGTACCCGTTGTTTCTCAAGGCACTGGCGCCGACTCGGCCTCGGTTATTTTTGACGCGTTATCGTCAGCCAAAGCCAAAGGCATTGATGTGATCCTAGCCGATACTGCAGGTCGATTACACACCGCCGACAACTTAATGAACGAGCTGGCCAAAATTCGCCGCGTGGTACAAAAGTTTGATCCCAGTGCACCACATGAAACGCTACTGGTGGTCGATTCGGTTACCGGCCAAAACGCCCTAAACCAAGCGGTAGAATTCAACGAAACCGCCAAGCTCAGCGGCGTGGTTGTCACTAAGCTAGACGGCACAGCCAAGGGCGGCGTAGTCTTTGCCATTGCCAAACGTTTAGGCCTCCCGATTCGCTTTATCGGCGTAGGCGAAGGCATTGACGACTTAGGTGAATTTAAACCGGCCGCGTTTGTAGACGCGCTGCTTGGTAAAGTTTCTACTGAAACAGTAGAGTAGAAAAATGTGTGCTGCCCAAACCATTGAATTCCATCAGGTAAACAAACGCTACGAAAGCGGACACCAAGCGCTGTCCAACCTTAGCTTTCAAATGCACGCCAAAGAAATGGCGTTTTTAACCGGCCACTCCGGCGCGGGAAAAAGTACCCTGCTGAAATTGATTGCGCTGATTGAGCGCGCCACCACTGGCAGCGTGGTGATCGACGGCCAAAACCTCAACGCCATGGGCCGACGTCACATTCCATTTTTACGTCGCAGCATTGGTCTTATCTTCCAAGACCACCAATTGCTGCACGACCGTAGTGTTTTTGACAATATCGCCCTACCGCTGATTATTGCCGGTATGCCACCCGCGAAAATTTCGCCATTGGTGTTAGCCGCGCTGGAAAAGGTTGGGCTGGAAGGCCGCGACAAAGTCCGCCCAATTATGCTTTCAGGCGGTGAGCAACAACGCGTTGGCATCGCCCGCGCCCTAGTCGGACGCCCCAAGGTTCTGCTCGCCGATGAACCTACCGGCAACCTTGATCCAGAGTTGTCACGCGAGATCATGCAGCTGTTTGTCGACTACCACTTGGAAGGCAATACCGTGTTGATTGCTACCCACGATTTGGATCTAGTGGCCAATATGGGCAAGCGTGTTCTGACGTTAGAAGGCGGCAACCTTGTACAAGACATTCCCGCCGTTGGCGAAGTTACACCGATAGAAGAAGACAGTATTCACACGCTAGGAGAAGGCCATGAGTAATCGCCCTCGCGCTGGCGTGCGTTCTGCGCCGAAAAAAGCGGCGCCTCGTCGCAATACAACCAAACCCACTCGCAGCGGCCGCAATAAACCGCTGTTGAAAGTGCCTCGCGAGCGCATGGACACTTGGGTATTGCGCCATATCCAAGTCATGGCGGGCAGCCTAGGGCGTTTATTCAAGCAGCCGGTTGCCAGCCTGCTTACCGCCACTGTGATTGGCATTGCCTTAGCACTTCCTACCAGCATGTATTTGCTGGTTGATAACGCTCGAGACTTGGTTAGCGAGTGGCAATCACAAGGTGAAATTTGGCTCTATATGAAGCCAAATGTCAGCGACCTTCGCGCCAGCCAGATTGCTGCCGAATTGGAAGCTCGCGGCGATGTTGCTAGCACGCGCCTCATTACCCGCGAGCAAGCCAAAGCGCTGTTTATTGAGCACTCAAACCTTGGCTCTGCCATGGATTTGTTATCCGACAACCCATTGCCGGCCGCAATTGTGCTCACACCCACCGAGCTAAATCCTGCCGTGGTCGATGGCATTCTTTGGCATGTGCGAGAAATGCCACAAGTAGATCTAGCCAAAACCGATCGTGAATGGATTGAACGCTTACAAGCGATTATTGACCTCGCCCGCACCTTTGTTTGGATCATTATTCTGGCGCTGTGTTTTGGTGTGACCATTATTGTGGGCAACACCATTCGCCTAGATATTGAAAATCACCGCCAAGAAATTATCGTTACCAAACTGGTAGGTGGCACCGACGGTTTTGTACGCCGCCCATTCCTATATATCGGCTACTGGTACGGCCTAGGCGGCGGCTTTATCGCGCTCATCTTTGTTGGGCTAGCGGTTGCCTTCCTGCAAAAACCCTTCAATAACGTATTGGGCTTATTTGAAAGCAGTTACCAGCTTTCATGGCTCAGCATTAGCGACTGCCTAGTGCTACTAACCAGCGGCACATTACTGGGTTGGATTGGCTCTTGGATTGGCGTGTCTAAACACCTGCGGGATATTGAGCCGACTTAAGGCCGCATTTGCGCCATAACAACTTGCGTATCCGGCCGCACGCCACGCCAAATCGCGAAGGCTTCGGCAGCCTGCTCTACCAACATGCCTAAGCCGTCGTGCAAAAGCGTAGCGCCTTGCTCAGCGCACCACTTTAAGAACGCAGTCGGTTCATTGCTGTACATCATGTCGTAGCACACTGTCTCGGCCGCAATCACGCCGGGATTAATCGGTGGCACGTCACCAGACAGGCTGGCGGCGGTGGCGTTAATAATTACGTCGAAGGGTTTGTCTTTTAACTCGTCAAACCCAGTACCGCAGGTAAAGCCACAATCGCCAAAGTCACGCGCCAGCTGCAGGCCCTTTTCTTTGGTGCGGTTACTTACAATCAGTTTTGCTGTGTCTTCCGCTAACAAAGGCTGCATCACGCCGCGTGCGGCACCTCCGGCACCTAGTAGCAACACGCGCTTACCTTTTAGCTCAACACCAATATTCACGGTTAAGTCACGCACCAAGCCTAAGCCGTCGGTGTTGTGGCCTTTTAACTTGCCGTTCTCTATCACCTCAATGGTATTAACCGCACCGGCGCGTTGCGCCAAGTCAGAAAGCTCATCAACCAAGTCATAAGCATCGTGCTTAAACGGCACGGTCACATTAGCGCCTAAGCCACCGTCCGCTAATAACTGCTGCACAGCATCGGCAAATCCACCCAGTTCGGGCAAACGTTTCTCATAAACCAAATTTTGCTGCGTTTGCGCAGCAAAAGCGTGATGGATATCGGGTGATTTTGAATGTGCAATAGGGTTGCCGAATACGGCGTAAAGGTCTGACATATAGATGCGAGAATTGAGATAGCGTGATATTTTTGAATCATGCAGGAGACTACAAAAATTACAAGCCCTCAAAACCTCGCTGAAGAAACCGAACTAGCGGCAGGCAAAGCGCGCGCGTCACTCAATGCTGGCGAAAACACGCCTATTTACCACACCTCAACTATTGGCCTCTTCCGCGGCATTATTGATTATTGCCGCCAGAACAATATTGAGATGGCGCCCGTGCTGGCGGAAGCGGGATTAACCGAAGACGAATTACAAAACATTGATAACCGCATTCCCATTGCCAAGCATCAAGCCGCTTTAGCAAAAGCCTATGAGCTATCTAATGATCCCGACTTTGCAATGCACTATGGCGAATCGGTAAAACCCGGCCACTACGGTGTTGTCGGTTTGGTGGCCATGAGCTGCGAGAAAGCCGGCGAACTGCTCGAGTTGCATATTCGCTATCAAAGCCTCGTGGCAGATGGCGTCGCAGTTGAATACCAAAAGGTTAAAGAAGGCTTAGCACTGAGTATTCACGCCAAAGTGCCTGAACTTATCGACAACCGCCTACACCAAGAAAGCACTTTCGCTTCATGGATATCACTGGCGCGCTGGATCACAGGGCTTAAAGACCACTATCCGTTGCGGGCCAACTTCACCACTGACAAACCCGAAAACACAGACGAGCTACATCGTGTTCTCGGCCCCAACTTGTACTGGAACCAGCCTATATGTGGCGCCGTATTTGATTCGGCACTGCTGGAGTCTCCACTTCCGCAAGCCAACCCAGCACTACGCAAACAACTTGAGTCCCAAGTAGAGCAGCAACTCATCGCCGCTGGTGGCGCACAGTTCGATCCGCTGTTACAGCAAGTACAGAGCCATATTTCCAAATCATTGGCCGATGGCGTGCCCGATATCGAACAAGTCGCATCGGCACTCAACCTGTCTACTCGCGCACTGCAACGCAAGCTCAGCGACTTAGATACCAGCTTTAGTCAGATGCTCGACAATACCCGTAAAGAGCTCGCCCTGAATTACATTCGCCAAGCGCACATCTCCTTAACCGAGGTCGCCTTCCTACTCGGCTTTTCTGAACAGAGCGCTTTTAACCGCGCCTTTAAACGCTGGACAGAGCAATCACCCAGCGCCTATCGCAAATCTTTAGCTGGCACCTAGTGTCAAAAAATCTGGCGCGCACGACCAAGTGCGCCCAAGGCGATAAACGCAGAATGCTTACATACCCTAGCGTGTGGAGCAGCCCATGTACTTATTCGAAAAAGCCCTACTGATTGCCATTCCAGCGTTTTCTCTGCTGATTTTTATGGAATACCTTTACGGACACTGGAAAGGCAACGACGCCTACGCCAATAAAGCCGATGGCATTTCAAGCCTGCTCTCGGGCCTCTCCTCAATCATTTCCAATGTCGTCGGTATTGGCGTTTTAATGGTTTCCTACGAATGGCTTCACGGCCATGTGGCTATTTTTGAGCTCAGCAGCAGCCATTGGTGGGTTTGGGTACTCGCGATTATTTGCTGGGATTTCTCAAGCTACTGGGTACATCGCTGGGCGCATGAAAATGGCTTCTTATGGGCTAACCATGTCATTCATCACAGCAGCGAACACTTCAACCTTGCGGTCGCGCTACGCCAACAAACTTTTAAATGGGTGAGCTATCAACCACTATTAATGTTGCCCGTGGCATTACTGGGCGTGCCTGTTGAAGTTGTGGCACTCACATCTACCGTGATGCTTTTTATGGCCTACTGGTATCACACGCCGCACATCAGGAAATTCACCGGCATATGGTCATGGTTGGAATACATCATCGTCACGCCTTCTCAGCACCGCGTACACCACGCCATTAACGACATTTATATCGACAAAAACTACGCTGGCATTTTCTGTGTTTGGGATCGCTGGTTCGGCACTTTCCAAGAAGAGTTAGACGACGAACCTTGCGTGTACGGCTGCCTCGGCCCAGTACGCACTTGGGACCCAATGAAAATTGAGCTGCGTTATATCGGCAATATGCTGCGCGACGCCATTTTCACCAAAAACTGGGGCGACAAAATCCGCGTATTTACCGCCCACACCGGCTGGCGCCCTGCTGATGTAGCTGAACGCTGGCCCGGCCCCTACATTAGCGATTACAAGAACTTTGAACGCTACCGCCCAACCGTACCGGCATGGCTTGAATGGTGGGGTTTTACCGAGTTACTGTCTATTGCTGCGGCGGCGTTGTACCTATTCGCGACTATAGAAACCATCGCGCCTAATCCTTGGCTACTATTTAGTTTTGTCGCTATCGCGCTACTCAGCATTAGCAGCTTAGCTGCCTTGTTAGAAGGTCGCGCCGGGTGGCTTCCCGCTATCGGCCGGGTCGCCCTAATGGCTTATGTCGTCATCGAAACAGGCAGCCTGTTTGGCTTGCCTAGTCCAGCTTTTGCTGCCGTGATTGCCTATGTCGCGCTAAGCCTAGGCATTCGCCTGCAGCGCCAACTAGCGATTAGTTCAGGGCAGCCAGCGGTAAACACGCAAATCAACGCGACCGTTTAAACCAAACTCAACGCCTTCAGCCTCCAGCAATGTTTGCTGGAGGTTTTCGCGTTCGCCCGCTTCGTTGCGCACGCTGATCTCGCCTTTGGCATTCATCACACGCCACCACGGAATTTGGTGGTTTTTGCCCTTTAACGCCGCCAAGGCATAACCCACTTGGCGCGCCGCGCGTGGCATATCCGCCATTTCCGCCACCTGCCCATAGGTACACACTTTGCCGGCTGGTATCGCCGCGACAACGGTGTATATTTTCGGGTAACGATCAGACATAACTGGGACGAAGATATGAATAAGAAAGCAGTATTGTACGGCCTGATGTTTTTAGTGGTGTTTGGCTACACCGCCTACGTGATTGCCGTTGACGGCTATACGAGCATTCCCTACGCCGGCATATCTAGCCTTGGCGCGTTTCAAATCACGCTCGACTTAGTGGCCGCGCTTTTGCTGGTGGTTTTTTGGATTTACCAAGACGCCCAACAACGTAGCAGCAACCCATGGCCGTGGATTCTGGGCACCTGCTTTATGGGCACGTCCGTGCCGTTGCTGTACATGTTCGTCCGTGAGCAAAAAAGCCGTTAACGACGGCTTTTTTTATTACGGCGTTTCTTGCCAACCTTGGCATTACCGGGGCGTTCGCGCACAGGCTTTTTATTAGCTTTTTCTGGCAGCACCAGCCACAAAGCGTGAAACACAGCGGCCGCAAAAGAAAGCAAAAACAATAGCGAAATAGGCGTGAGCAACAAGCCAGCGGCCAGCACAACGTTGATATAAAAATGCTTGTCTTTGCCGACTTTCCAATACGCCGCTAATGGCGGCAATAGAAACGCCGCCGCAAACGACACTAACTCTTTTTCAGCTTTATTCATCGAGTCTCAATCCAACGCTTTTGGTTTTGTTAAATAGCGTTATAAATCATTCGTCGCCATAAAAAAAGCGCCCCGAAGCAAAGCTTGGAGCGCTTTTCCAGAAAGCCTAAGTGGCTATCCCTTTTGCTTGGTAATAATTAACCAAAGCGCATGCGCAATACCTGGCAAGTAGCCAAACAATGTCAGCACAATGTTAATAAACAAGTGAAGGCTTACACCCACCTGCAAATAAGCCGCTACAGGCGGCAACAAAATAGCAATGATGATGCGCAACAAATCTTGATCGCTTTGCTTGCTCATAAATAAATCCCTTATACGCTGTGATGTTCTAGAAGCATCTACTACGATGCCTAACAACTATTTTACCCGCTAGAGCAACGACATGCTGACTATCCACCACCTCAACAACTCACGCTCGCAACGTATCCTGTGGTTTTTAGAAGAACTTAAAGCCGAATCCAACGGCACATTCGACTACCAAATTAAGCATTACCAGCGCGATGCCAAAACCATGCTCGCGCCCGACTCGCTTAAACAAATACATCCACTGGGTAAGTCCCCCGTCATTACCGATGGCGACCTCACCATCGCCGAAACCGGCGCCATTGTGGAATACCTCGTCGACACCTACGCCGACAAACACTGGCGCCCCCAACGCGGCACCCAAGCGCGCAATGATTACAACTACTGGCTGCACGCTTCCGAAGGCACCTATATGCCCTATATGGTGATGAAACTGGTCTTCAGCAAAATCACCCAACCGCCCGTACCATTTATAGTGCGCCCAGTAACCAAGGCTGTTAACGCCCAAGTCAGCAAAGAATTCTTAGACCCCAATATTGAACGCGGCCTGCAACATCTAGAGCAAACCCTAGACGGCCAAGACTGGTTGCTTGGCAACGAGCTAACCGCCGCTGATATCATGATGAGCTTCCCCGTAGAAGGCGCGGCCGTACGTTTTGGTTTAGAAAAGAGCTACCCCAATATTCACGCCTATATGCAGCGATTCCAAAACCGCGAAACTTACAAAACCGCTTTGGAAAAAGGCGGGCCTTATCAACTTGGCCTCTAAGCCAAAAGCCGTTAAGGTGCGGCCGCGCCTCTGCTGCTAAAAATACAAAACACTCCAAGAATGTTCGAACAAACTTTTAAGAATATCGACGACCTGCTCTGGAAAGACTCCGGTGCAGACAGCGAGCTGGACTACATTGGCCAAACCTCATGGATTCTGTTTCTACGCTACCTAGACGAGCTAGAAAACATCAAAGCCGACCGCGCCGAACTCACGGGCAAACCCTATAAGCGCATTCTTAAAAAGAAATACCGCTGGTCTAGCTGGGCCATGCCCAAAACCGACAGCGGCGAACTGGATCGCGACAAAGCCCTCACAGGCAACGACCTCGTTGAATTTGTAGACGGCAAGCTCTTCCCCTACCTTGCCAAATTCAAACTCGAAGCCGAACACGCCAATAGCATTGAATACAAAATTGGTGAAATCTTTTCCGAGCTAAAAAACAAAATCCAAAGCGGCTACAACCTACGCGAAATTTTGGAATACGCCGACGAACTGGTGTTTCAAAGTAGCGACCAACAGCACGAGCTAAGCCACCTCTACGAAACCAAAATTAAAAACATGGGCAATGCCGGGCGTAATGGCGGCCAATACTACACACCACGCCCGCTGATTCGCGCCATGATCCAAGTCATCAACCCGCAAATTGGTGAAACCGTTTACGACGGTGCCGCTGGCAGTTGCGGCTTCCTCTGCGAAGCCTTTGACTACATGCAAAAGCAAATGCATGAACAAAACCAAGCCACCACCCAAAACCTAAAAACCCTGCAAGAAAGCACCTTTTTCGGCAAAGAGAAAAAAAACCTCGCCTACGTCATTGGCATTATGAACATGATTCTGCACGGCATAGAAGCGCCGAATATTGTTCATACCAATACCCTTAGCGAAAGCATCCGCGACATTCAAGAAAAAGATCGCCACCACGTTATTCTTGCCAACCCGCCGTTTGGCGGCAAAGAGCGTAAAGAAGTCCAACAAAACTTCGACATCAAAACTGGCGAAACCGCCTTTTTGTTTATGCAGCACTTTCTTAAATCACTCAAAACCGGTGGCCGCGCCGCCGTGGTGATTAAAAATACCGTGCTTAGCAACACCGACAACGCCAGCATCGCCCTGCGCAAACTGATTTTGGAAAGCTGCCAACTGCATACCGTACTGGATATGCCCAGCGGCACCTTCCAAGGCGCCGGCGTAAAAACCGTGGTGCTGTTTCTAGAGAAAGGCCAACCCAGCAAAAACATTTGGTACTACCAACTCAACCCCGGCCGCAACCTTGGCAAAACCAATCCGCTAAACGACCAAGATATGGCTGCGTTTGTGGAACTTGCCAAAACCAAAGCGGAAACCGAGCAGAGCTGGAGTTTGAGTGTTAATGAACTTGATGAGGGCACTTTAGACTTAAGCGTTCAAAACCCCAATGTGCCGGAAGAAGAATCTCTACGTTCACCTGCCAAAATTATTGCGGATATCCAGCGGCTAGACACAGAAACAGCAGCACTATTAAAAGAACTTGAGGCGTTGGCATGAATTGCAAATGGGAGGCGAAGCCCTTCAGTCAATGCATTGAAAAAGTTCCAAAAACCAACAAAGTCCCCAAAAGCGCCTTTCTATCAAGCGGTCGATTTCCAATAGTCTCTCAAGAAAAAGGCCTGATTAACGGCTATTGGGAAGATAGCAACGATCTATTTAAAGTCGATAAACCGGTAGTGATATTTGGCGACCATACAAAAGTCATCAAACTGGTAGATTTCGACTTTGTGATGGGAGCAGATGGCGTCAAAGTTTTTTTGCCTGTCTCTGGGATTTCAAGCCGCTTTTTTGCTTACTACCTCCAGAGCATCAAACTACCCGACTTGGGCTATGCACGCCACTACAGGTTGCTTAAAGACGTCATCATTCCGGTTCCAAGCGAGCAAGAACAAAAACAAATCGTCGAAATTTTGAACAAGGCCTTTGCCACCATTGACCAAGCCCAAGCCAATATCGAACAAAATATCGAAAACGCTAAAGCGCTTTTTCAGGCTCAGCTTACTAACACCTTTTCCTCTGACTCATTCGACGAACAAGTCAAATTACCTGAAGTATTAAAACTAAAAAGTGGTGATGCGCTTACAGCAAAAAACATGGTGGATGGTAAATACCCTGTATATGGAGGCAACGGCATTGCAGGCTTCCATAACAGGTTTAATAGAAATGCCGAGACCGTCGTTATAGGTAGAGTAGGCGCACTCTGCGGCAACGCCCGGCTGGTAAATCAGGACTTCTGGCTTACGGATAACGCATTTGAGGTAATTTGCTTGAAACAAGAGTTTGATCCCAAATTTCTTACATACTTATTAAACGAAAAAAGCTTGCGCTCATACGCTCGACAAGCTGCACAACCTGTTATCTCCAACTCCTCCCTGAAAGACGTAGTCTTGAATTTCCCTTCGAGTAAACAAGAACAAATCCGCTACCGGAATCAACTTGAGGCAATTGAGGGGAATCTTGAGGAAGTTACCGCGGCATACGAAAACAAGCTCTTATCCTTAGAGGAGCTCCGAGGCTCGCTTCTGCAAAAAGCCTTCAACGGCGAGCTAACTCAATAGCACCTACACCGTTCGCCCTGAGCTTGTCGAAGGGCAGGCCTAAAATGGGCGATTTCTGGTTTTATACGGGACTTCGACAAGCTCAGCCTGAACGGCCTTTGGGGATGAGTTTTTTTGTTTTAGATGGCTGCCAGTTTGCTTAGGCCGGATCTAAAACCGGCTACTATGGATTCTGCGACTTCGGCTGGAAAGTCTTGCGGCAGCAGCCGCTGAGTTTGGGTAATGGCGCTTTCTGCCTGCTGCGTTATTTCCTCTACTACGCCTTGTAGCTGGCCATCAAAACCACAACGTTTGGCGGTGCTTTGCCAATGCCGCGCCTTTATTTCTTGCCATTTGTAATGCGGTGTTTGGCCATATACCGCCATGGCCATTTTGACTTTTTGTAGGGCGATTTGGCCGGCCTTGGTGCCCATCACCGGATACACCGACATGACGTCATATAACGGGGTGAGTTGAAACTGGCCTTGGCGTTTTAGAAACAGGCTGAAGTTTTTGGCGTGACCGTCTATGGCGCCTAGGCAATAAAACAGTAGTTGGGCTTTAAAGAATTGGCGGCGGTCTTGTAATGGGGTTTGGCTGTTTTGCAGCAGCGCCATCATGTCTGCCATGCCGGGGCCGCCGTCGGCTTGGTATTTTAGGCCGCTGGCTACACCCAAGGCTTGGCAACAGTCTTCTTGCGGCAGGCGTATGAGTTGGTCGTTATGCCATTGGCGGTCAAACCGCTCTACCACCAACACGGTTTGGTCTTCAAACGTTTGAATTTCACTATTAGCAACGGGCAGACCAAAGGCTCGCAGCAGCTCACCACAGAACAATTCGTTGTAAACCGACTGGCTCATGTCGATGTCATTAACGCCAAAGCGGCCGAGCGGCAGTTTAAGAATATGCGTGGTTGGAGTAGAACCGACCGGTCTGTACCAGATGCCGTTGCAATTCAATAGTGCTAATTTTTCCTGAGCGCCCGCTAGTGAAATACGAAAATCATCGCTATTGCCTGCTAAGCCGCCCCTTGCTTTCGGAAGCTCTCTAATTCTGGCAGCAACGGCCTTTTCGCTTAGTCGAAACGCTTGAATATCTTTTGTTTCTGGCGTGCTGCCTTCTGGCAACAGTTGTACGGCACCTATACAGTCACGCCCTATTTCTGCCAACAAGTCGAAGGCGCTATTACTGGGCACGCCAAAGTTGGCTTGTATGCGCTGGCGAATATCAATGTTGTCTGGCAGCAGGTTGTCGAAAAAGCGTTCTACTACCGGGCCACTAATGGTTTGCTTGGCTAATGGCAGCGATAGTGACAGCGGCCTTGCCGCGGCTGAGTCAATCCAACTTGGGTGATAACTTAGGCTGTGAACGCCTTGCGGGTTGATTTGCCATGTGGCCACGCGCTCGTGGTTCATCCACACCGCAAGGCTACGTTGTTGGCGCTTGCGGCCCATTACCATTCCCCCTGAGCGGTATGGCCTGTGGCCCGCTGTTGCAATGCGAGCTGCAGATTAAGCGCCGCTAACACTTTGAATAGGGTGTCTACACTCGCTTTTTGCGGGTGGTTTTCTAAATGCGAGATAGTTTTGGTATTTAAGCCCACCAAGGCAGCCGTTTGCCCTTGGGTGTAGCCCAGCGCTTTACGCTGCGCTGCCAAGCTAGCACCTAAAGCCGCTGGCGTGACCATGGGTTGTTGTGTGTTTGCCATCGCTATTCACCTTGTCCACCGTGGTGGATATTTGTGTTTTTTCCATTGTAATGGATATTTTTATTTTTTCCATCATGGTGGATATTTATAAAGCTTATGCACTTAGTAGCAATGTGATTTAATGGCTAGATGAATGAAGCCCAAACCAAGCACGACTTGATTGAACCAGCCTTGCGCAAAGCAGGCTGGGGCAAGGTTGCGGGCAGCCGTCTATTGCTTGAAGTTGCTATTACTCAAGGCCGTTTAATCGGCCAGGGGCGACGAGCAACACCGCTGAAAGCCGACTATGTGCTGGTTTATAAAGACCGGCCAATTGGCGTTATTGAGGCCAAGGCTAGCAACAAGTTTTATACCGACGGTGTTGGCCAAGCGAAAGATTACGGTGAGCGCTTAAAAATTCGCTACGCCTATTCCACCAATGGTCACCAAATTTACGGTATGGATTTGGCTGAGGGCGCAGAAGGCGATATTGAGTCTTTCCCCAGCCCTGATGAGCTGTGGGAGATGACTTTTCCCACGCCTAAAGAAAACCTCCAACAAGACATTGGTGATTGGGCTGCACGCTTATTTGCCGTGCCGTTTGAAGACCGCGGCGGCACGTGGCAACCACGGTATTACCAACAAAATGCCATTAACGCGGTATTAGACGCTGTTGCCGCTAAGCAGCAGCGTTTGCTATTAACGCTTGCCACGGGCACCGGCAAAACCGCGATAGCGTTTCAAATTGCATGGAAGCTGTTCCAAGCCAAGTGGACCCTA
>JAPPPA010000053.1:0-11590 GCA_028817755.1 Gammaproteobacteria bacterium
AAGCAGACGAGAGTGATGCGTCGTTTTTACTACTGCAGCCGATGATGGCGGTGGTAACGAATATTGAGCCCGATCACCTAAGCACTTATGGCGGTGATTTTGAACGTTTGCGTGAGAGCTTTATTGAGTTCTTGCATCACTTGCCTTTCTACGGCCGTGCAGTGGTGTGCGTCGATGACAAAGAAGTCCGAGAGCTACTGCCGCGCATTAGTCGCCCGGTGATTACTTATGGTTTCCATGAAACTGCGGATCTACGCGCAACAGAATTTAAACAAGATGGTGCGACTTGTCAGTTTGTGGCCACACTCGACGGGGAAAGCCTGCCAATTACCTTGAATATGCCAGGCCGTCACAACGTGCAAAACGCGTTGGCGGCGATGGGCATTGCCTTTGAATTGGGTGCTAATCCAGCTGCAGTGCAAGCCGCTTTAGCGAAGTTTGAAGGTATTGGTCGCCGCTTCTCGCTACGTGGTGAACTGCCTGCTGCAGGTGGCAGTGCCTTATTAGTAGATGACTACGGACATCACCCAACAGAAGTCGCCGCTACCTTAGCGGCCGCACGCAACTCTTGGCCTGATAAGCGTTTGGTCACCGTGTTCCAGCCGCACCGTTACAGCCGTACGCAAGATTTATTTGAAGACTTTGCAGCCGTGCTCTCAGAAACCGATGTATTGCTGCTTTGTGAAGTCTTTGCTGCGGGCGAAGAGCCTATTGCAGGTGCAGATGGTCGTTCCTTAGCGGCGGCTATTCGCGCTCGCGGCCAGGTAAACCCAGTATTTATTAATGAGCTTGATGCTTTGGCACCAGTTCTTAACGGCTTGCTCGAAGATGGCGATGTGGTGCTTACCTTAGGCGCGGGCAGTATTGGTGCGGCGTCTAATGCATTACCGCAACAGCTAGAGGGATTGAAAGAGGCGTAATGGTGAATGCTTTGAAAGCACAACTTGAACAACAGCTTGGCAGCACGCTGCAGGGCCGTTTGTGCTTTGACGAGTCTATGGCGCGTTATACCTCATGGGCCGTGGGTGGCCCGGCGGATGTGCTTTATCGCCCACAAGATGTTGATGATCTTGGTCGCTTTATTTCAGTCTTGCCAGAAGGTGTAGATGTGCACTGGGTTGGCCTAGGTAGCAACTTGTTAGTGCGCGATGCTGGTGTGCGTGGCGTCGTGGTTCTACTGAAAGCCACCATGCAAACCATGAATCATTTGGGTAACGGTATTGTTGAAGCCGGTGCTGGTGTGACCTGTACCAAGTTGGCCCGCCAAGTGGCTGACTGGGGTTACGCAGATTCAGCATTCTTTGCAGGTATTCCAGGCACCTTAGGTGGGGCCTTGGCTATGAATGCGGGCGCTCATGGCGGCGAAACTTGGCAGCAAGTAGAAGCTGTGCAACTGATGCGTCGTGATGGCAGCGTCGCGTGGTCCACTCCGGACGAATGGGACATTGGTTATCGCCATGCGCAAAAGCTGGCGGCGAATGACGACTATTGGTTTGTCGGAGCGCGCTTGAAGTTTGCTGAAGGCGATGCGGAAGCCAGCATGGCGGCGATTCGTGAGCTGCAAGCACACCGTGCTGCTACCCAACCGCTAGACCAGCGTAGTTGTGGTTCTGTATTTCGTAACCCAACAGGCGACCATTCTGCTCGCCTCATCGAAAGCTGTGGCCTTAAAGGGCTGCGCCGTGGTGGGGCTGAAGTGAGTCGCAAGCATGCCAACTTTATTGTTAATGCGGATAGCGCCTCAGCGGCAGACATTGAAGCATTGATTAATCATGTGAAAGACACCGTTGGATCTGAGTGTGGTGTTGATCTGCACCCAGAGGTGCGCATTATTGGGGAGGCAGCATAGTGAGCGCTTTATCGCATCAACTTCCTCCTTTGGCGGTGTCTTCATCGCAAGAATTTGGCCGTGTTGCAGTGGTGCTAGGAGGCACTGCTGCAGAACGTAAAGTGTCGCTAAACAGTGGTGCGGCCGTATTAGCTGCGCTGCAGGCGCAAGGGGTAAATGCCGAGGCCTTTGACCTTGGTCCGCAATCAATTGCGGAGTTGATTGGTGGTGGTTACGACCGTGTATTTAACATTGTCCATGGCCGCGGCGGTGAAGATGGCGCGCTACAGGGCGCGTTGGATTTGGCAGGCATTCCTTATACCGGGCTGCCGCAAGCAGCTGCTGCGTTGAGCATGGACAAGTTAACCACGAAAGCGATTTGGCAAACGTTAGGTCTGCCAACGCCGGGTTATCGTCATATGACCTGTGCTGCCGACGCGGTAAACGTGGTTGCCGAGTTGGGAACACCATTAATGGTGAAGCCTGCACGTGAAGGTTCAAGCATTGGCATGGCGCGTGTGGAAAGCGCTGAAGAGTTGGCAAAGGCATGGCAAGCCGCGGCTGAATTTGATCCGCGTGTTGTGGTTGAACAGTGGGTTACTGGAGCGGAGTACACAGCGGTCATCCTACAAGGTGAGGCGCTGCCGACGATTCGTTTGGAAAAGCAAAATCAGTTATACGACTACCAAGCTAAATACGAACAAAACAACACTGGTTATCACTGCCCAAGTGGTTTGAGTGCTGAGCAAGAAACCACTTGTCGTCAGCTAGCCCTAGAAGCGTTTAACGCGCTGGGTTGCACCGGCTGGGGCCGTGTTGATTTCATGATTGATCAAGCCGACAAGGTTTGGTTATTGGAAGCCAACGGTGTGCCCGGCATGACTGATCACAGTTTGGTGCCAATGGCGGCGCAGGCAGTTGGTGTCGACTTCAATGAGTTGGTATGGCGCATTTTAGAAACCAGCCTTGATAACTCAGTAGCAGTGGGAGCGGAAGCATGAAATTAGCGCTGCCAAATTTCTCTCGCTTTGTCTTTGCGAACGGCAATAAGTCAGCCGCTGTTGAGCGTTGGGTTTTTGCTATTGGGCTTGGCTGCTGCTTATTAGGTTTAGTTGGGCTACTGCGTTGGGGGCCTAGTGATCCCGTGCGCGCTGTACGCGTGGATGCACCGTTTGTAGGTTTAACCGCTGCAGATGTTTGGCCGTACTTACAAGAAGTGTTTGGCGAAGATTTATTGGCAGTGGACCTGCCTGTTTTAGCCACGCGCTTAGAAAAACATCCGTGGATGGAAAAAGTACAGCTGCGCCGTGTTTGGCCAGACACCCTGATTGTGGATGTCACTGAGCCTAAGCCATTTGCGCACTGGCAGGGTTTGCGTGGTGAGGCTGGTTTTGTCACCACCAGTGGTGCAGCCCTAGAGGCGGCTGGTACACCGAGTATGGATTTGGTCTACCAAGGTGATGCGGCTGCGGCCGGCGAATTTTTGCAGTGGCAAGCAAGCATGAGCGCGGCGTTGCAAAACAGTGACTGGGAATTGCTGAAGTTGAGTCGTAGTGAATATAGCCAGTGGCGCGTGTTCTTACGCGACAGCGATTCAGTGGCCTTGGAACTGCGCTTTGGTGAGCAGTGGGATAAAGATTTATGGGCGCGCTTTAGCCGCGCTTGGACGGCAGGGCTAGAGGCTCGAAAAGCAGATATTGCTTATGTCGATTTGCGCTACCGCGGTGGTATGGCAGTGGGTTGGGCAAAGCATGTAAAAGCCGCGGGTATTGAGCTCGCGCAGCAACAGAATTTTGATTTGAGTACGTGGGTGAAAGCCCCGCAGGGAGTATAACGATGGCAGACGATGCCTTGAGAAAACTGGTTGCAGCCGTAGATATCGGCACCTCTAAGGTGGCGGTTCTAGTTGGCGAGGTAGCCGACGACGGCAATGTCACGATCATTGGCGAGGGTATTCACCCGTGTACAGGTCTGAGCAAAGGTGTTGTCACCAATGTGGATCTAACGGTTGAGTCCATTAAAGCTGCGGTAGCGAAGGCTAGCCAAATGGCGGTTTGCGACATTGAAGGCGTATATGTCGGTGTCGCGGGCAGCCATATTCGTAGCCATAACGCTTACGGCAAAGTTGCGATTCATGGCGGCGAAGTGACCAAGGAAGACGTAGAGCGCGTAATGCAGTCAGCGCGTACGTTTAACTTGTCAGAAAACGAGAAGATTCTTCACGTTTTACCGCAAGAGTATGTGATTGATAACCATGATGGTATTCGTGAGCCGATTGGTATGGCCGGTGTCAGCCTTGAGGCGCATGCCCACATTATTACCGGTGCCATTAATGCCATTCGCAACATCGAAACCTGCATTAAGCGTTCGGGCTTACAAGTTGATGACCTAGTGCTAGAGCAGTTGGCATCTAGCTACAGCGTTTTGACTGACGATGAAAAAGAGCTTGGCGTTTGCTTAGTGGATATCGGTGGCGGCACGACTGATATCGCCGTGTTCCGTGAAGGCGCTATTCGCCATACGGCCGTGATTCCGATTGCGGGTGATCAAGTCACTAAGGATATCGCCACTGCGTTCTGTACAACGCGCCAAGCAACGCTTCAGATTAAAGAACGTTATGGCTGCGCTTTACCTACGTTAGTGAATGAAGACGAAGTGGTTGAGATTCCAGGTGTTGGCGGTCGTGCGCCAGCAACGGTGAAACGCGCCACGCTGTCTGAAGTGATCGAAAAGCGTTACGAAGAGTTATTCGCCTTCATTTTAGAAGAGCTACGCCGTGCCAAGTTTGAAGACATGTTGGGTGCCGGCATTGTTTTAACCGGTGGCAGTTCGAAAATCCATGGCGCTCGTGAGCTAGCAGAAGAGGTGTTCCAAAAGCCAGTACGTATTGGCAGCCCTCGTAATGTTTACGGCCTGGAAGAGAAGACCGCTAACCCTATTTATGCCACTGGCGTTGGCTTGTTGATGCAAGCCGCCAAGGACCTGCTGGAACACGGCAGCTCCGGTCGTTATCGAGAAGACAGCCTAATGAGCCGACTATTGCGTTGGTTCAAGGGCGGCTTCTAAATCGTAATTTATCCATTTTTAACCTTTCTGACCCCAAACAGAAAACCCCAAAAGAAAAGAGGACATAACCATGCCTAAATTTGATTTACCAGAAACAGCAAATACAGGCCCTGTGATTAAAGTGATCGGTGTTGGCGGCGGTGGCGGTAACGCTATCTCGCACATGGTCAAAGCAGGAATTGATGGCGTTGAATTTATTTGCGCCGATACAGACAACCAAAACCTACGCGCACGCCGTGTAGATTCCGTGATTCAGCTTTCTGAATCTGTAACCGAAGGCTTAGGTGCCGGTATGCGCCCTGAAAAGGGTGCCGAAGCTGCTGAGCAAGTAGAGCAACAAATTGCTGACACCATTCGTGGTGCCAACATGTTGTTCATCGCTGCTGGTCTTGGTGGTGGTACCGGTACCGGTGCTGCACCAGTCGTGGCGCGTATCGCTAAAGAGCTAGGCATCTTAACTGTTGCTGTTGTGACCAAGCCATTCGGTTTTGAAGGTGGCAACCGCATGGGCTTGGCCACTGAAGGTCGTGAAGAGCTACTACGTTTTGTAGATAGCATGATCACCATTCCTAACGACAAGCTACCTCAAGTATTGGGTAACGATTTCCCAATGTTGGATGCGTTTGCTGCAGGTAACGAAATTTTGCACAACGCGGTTCAAGGTATTTCAGACTTAATTACCAAGTCTGGCCTAATCAACGTGGATTTCGCTGACGTACGTACCGTGATGTCTGAAATGGGTACTGCCATGATGGGTGGTGGTGTTTCAACTACCGCCGGCTCGCGTGCACGTGAAGCCGCAGAACAAGCGATTGCTAGCCCACTATTGGAAGATATCGATTTGTCAGGTGCTAAAGGCATCTTGGTGAACGTTACTTCTGGTCCGAATATCACCATGGGTGAATTCCAAGAAGTGGGTGAGATCGTACGTGGCATCGCCGCACCAGACGCCAACATCATTGCCGGTACTGTGATTGACCCAGAGATGGGTGATGAATTCCGCGTCACTGTTGTTGCTACCGGTATTGGTGGTGCTGCTAACCAGCAGCCAGCACCTTTGCAGGCGGTACGTACACCAATGGCTGAGAACCAAGTTGAAGAAGAAGTGTCTATGCAAAGCACTGGCACAGACGGTGTAGCAACCCCAATGCTGCGTCCTCAACGTAATGTTCGCGTAACTGTGCCTGAGGGCGTGCAAGGTTACGACGATCAATACTTCGACGCACCGGCGTTTTTACGTCGCATGAATGACTAATAACGCTTTCTAAAGAAACTGTATTAGTCGAAGAAGAAGTGTCCTCGCTTGCCGGCCCTTTGGGGATTGGGTCGGCAAGTTTTACGGATGCGCAGCTGGTCCCTGAATATCGACCGATTGTCCAATAGTTGGACAGGGCTTGCTTGCAAGTGATTGATTTATTGTGTTAGTTGTGATATTTTCGCCCCATTCCAGTGCATTGTGCGCCGCAACAAAAACGTAGAAAAGCGTCGTTACAAACGAATTAACACTGGCCTGTAAATAGATAAAAACGGTTTGATTACGTATCAATCCGAATGAGGTAAAGCTGTCATGGTTAAGCAGCGCACGCTAAAAAATACAATTAAAGCCACAGGTGTTGGCCTACATACCGGTGACAAGGTTTATATGACTTTGCGTCCGGCTCCAGTTGATAGCGGCATTACTTTTTGCCGTACTGATCTGGAAGGTCTACCTACTGTTAAAGCAGACGCTCACTTGGTGGGCGACACACGTCTTTCTACAACCTTGGTAGATGGCGATCTGCGTATTGGCACCATTGAGCACTTGCTATCAGCGATGGCCGGCTTAGGCATTGATAATGCTTATATTGATTTAAGCGCGCCTGAAGTACCTATCATGGACGGCAGTGCCGCACCTTTTGTATTTCTGCTGCAGTCTGCTGGCGTAGCAGAGCAGAACGCACCTAAGCGTTTTGTACGTATTCGTAAGCCTATTGAAGTGCGCGACGGCGACAAGTTCGCTCGTTTCGAGCCTTATGATGGCTTTAAAGTTAAATTCGACATTGAATTTGACCACCCTGTATTCACCCCAGAAACCCAAACCGCAGAGTTGGATTTCTCGGCCACCACATTTGTGAAAGAAGTAGCGCGTGCGCGCACCTTCGGCTTTATGCGTGACATTGAAATGCTACGTGAGCGTCAGTTGGCGTTAGGCGGCAGCATGGAAAATGCGATCGTATTAGATGACTATCGCGTGTTAAACGACGATGGCCTTCGTTACGAAGATGAGTTTGTTAAGCACAAGGTGCTTGATGCAATTGGTGACCTGTATTTGCTAGGTCATGCATTGATTGGTTCATACCATGGCTTCAAGTCAGGTCATGAGCTTAATAACCGTCTATTGCGTGCGTTGATTGCTGAAGTTGATGCCTGGGAAGAAGTCACCTTTGACGAAACCGAAGGC
Organism: Gammaproteobacteria bacterium; assembly: GCA_028817755.1. Taxonomy (GTDB): domain Bacteria; phylum Pseudomonadota; class Gammaproteobacteria; order JAPPPA01; family JAPPPA01; genus JAPPPA01. Next base: position 7,335 of record JAPPPA010000053.1, read on the forward strand.
GCACCTATTTCATTCGGTACAAGTGCTGCACCAGCAGCAGCCTAATCAAACACGATAGAAGTGGTTTAGCTGGCGAGTTTAGCGACTCGCTTTACGGTCAGCTAAACGCCTAAAAACTGCAGCGAGGGCAGGGTCAGAAGTCGTTTTGGCGGCTCGTAGCAATACGGTTTGGTCTTCGCTAGAGAGTTTTCTAGGCACCTTTTTTACCGGTTTGCGTAATTGAGGACGTGGCGGTGCCACGCGGACTTTAATTCTGTTTACTTTGAGGCGACCTTCTTTACGGATCGCATCAAGGATGGTTTTACTCGAAAAACGTAGTCGAGTAGCCAATGCGGGATTCGCGGCAAGCAATGTGAGCTCGCCGTCCACTAAATTACCAGGCTGAATACTTCCGAGAGCGCGTATCTCAATAGGTAGTGCTTCGGTAATGGCGTCTTGTAGTTTCGCCAGCGACCACGCTTTGCTTACCAGCATGCGGGTTTTGTTGTTGCTTTGAAGTAAGCCAGAAACTGCGCGCGCCATAATAATGTACGTCTGTTTTTGTGAGCGTAAAGCCAGCAAAAACAAGGAGTAAGTTAAAAATGAAGTTTATATTATTTAAACGTACTGAAGGCGGCTTTAGGCAGGTTTCTGCTGCATGGGTGCTGGCGGCTGTATTGCCGTTGTCAGCCCTTGGCGTTGTCATGGGCGCTACGGTAATGAACTTTGTTAATCCGCCAGCTCAGGCCACCGGTGATGTGGTTATTTCGCATTCTGAGTACGAAGAAGCCCTGTCTACTTTGGGCGGTGACTTACAGGCTGGCTTGGACTCTGCGCAAAAGCAAGTATTGAAGGCTCGCCAAGACGCGAATACGCAACTAGGCGTGATGGCTAGTCGTGTGGCTGAACTGCAAGCACGTTTGGCTCGCATGGAAACTGTGGCGCGACATATTGCTGATGAGCAGCCAGAACTGGCTGTTGCTGTAGATTTTGCTTCTCCTGTTGCGGCCGGTGGTCCAGGGACGCTACAAACCGATGTTGAAATGACCGATGTTATTAATCAACTGGAGTTGTTGGAAGCGCGGTTACAGGATCGTGAGCGTCAGCTTGGCGTGCTAGAAAACCTGGTGATTGGCGATGACATTGCTTCACGTTTAGCTCCTAAAGGGCGCCCGATTGTAGAAGGTTGGTTATCTTCGCCGTTTGGTAAGCGCACAGACCCGTTTACGGGCAAGCAAGCTTGGCATGCGGGTATTGATTTTGCGGGCGCAGAAGGTGGCGAGATTATTGCCGTAGCGGATGGGGTGGTGACGTTTGCCGGCCGCCGTTACGGTTATGGCCTGTTAGTTGAGATTTCTCACGCTGATGGTCTGGCTACGCGTTACGCTCATAACCGAGAAAACCTAGTCGGTGTTGGCGATAAAGTGGTTGCAGGTGAAGTGATTGCTCGTATGGGTAATACGGGCCGTTCTACTGGTCCGCATGTGCACTTTGAACTGCTTAAAGATGGCAAGAAGGTTAACCCTTGGAAAGTGGTTGCCGCTAGCCGCTAAGCCTAGCCATACGTCGTAAATTCCGGCGTATTCATAGCCGTTTTATTTAGGCCAGCCCTTGGCTCTGGCATAATAAGCCCCATATCAACCTATGTGATCTTGTTTGCAACTATTGCATCGCAAGCCACATGGGTTTTTCTGTATTACTGAGGCCAACATGCTAGCCCGCATTATCAAATTCTTTATCGGCAGCCGTAACCAACGGCTGGTTCGTCGTATGCGTAAAGTGGTGGATAAAATCACCGCTTATGAGGCTGATTATGAGGCGTTAAGCGACGAACAACTTCAGGCGAAAACCCAAGAGTTTCGTCAGCGACTAGTTGATGGCACAGACCTCAATGATTTGATCCCAGAAGCGTTTGCCACCGTTCGCGAAGCGGGTAAACGTGTTTTAGGTATGCGACATTTTGATGTGCAGTTGATTGGCGCCATGGTGCTGAACCAAGGTCAGATCTCTGAAATGCGTACCGGTGAGGGTAAAACCCTTGTAGCGACAGCGGCGGCGTATTTGAATGCGCTTCCAGGTCGCGGCGTTCACGTTGTAACGGTGAACGACTACTTAGCACGCCGTGATGCTGAGTGGATGGGGCAGCTTTATGAATTTTTAGGGCTGACAGTCGGCGTGGTTGTGCCGGGTCAGAACTTTGAAGAAAAGAAAGCTGCTTATGCGGCTGACATCACCTACGCCACTAACAATGAGCTTGGCTTTGACTACTTACGCGACAACATGGCGTTTAGTAAAGAGCAGCAAGTTCAACGTGGCTTGAACTACGCCATTGTCGATGAAGTTGATTCGATCCTAATTGATGAAGCGCGTACGCCTCTGATTATTTCTGGTCCGTCTGATGACGACGTTAACTTGTACGCAGAAGTTAACAAGCTTGTGCCGAAGCTAGAAAAAGGCGAGAAAGACGAAGACGGTAACGAAACAGGCCACTTCACTGCCGACGAAAAAGGCAAGCAGGTGCATATCACCGAAGCTGGCCATGAAGTGCTAGAGCGCGAAATGAGCGCGATGGGCATTTTGGAAGAAGGCGCGAGCCTTTACGACCCAGCCAATATCGTTCTGCTTCATCACGCGAATGCGGCTTTGCGAGCGCATCATTTGTTCCGCATTAATGTGGACTACATTGTGCGTGATGGGCAAATCATGATCGTTGATGAATTTACTGGCCGTGTGTTGGCTGGTCGTCGTTGGTCTGATGGCTTGCATCAAGCACTAGAAGCGAAAGAAGGTTTAGACGTTCAACGTGAAAATCAAACCTTAGCCTCCATTACCTTCCAAAATTACTTCCGTATCTACAACAAGCTCAGCGGCATGACCGGTACCGCGGATACTGAGGCTTATGAATTCCAAGATATTTATGGCCTAGAAGTTGTTGTTATCCCAACCAACGTGCCTGTTGCGCGTGAAGACTGTGGTGACAAGGTTTACCTCAGTGCGCAGGAAAAATTTGAAGCGATTGTTGAAGACATTCGTGAAGTTCAAAGCACAACTCAGCAACCTATTTTGGTAGGTACGGCGTCTATTGAGGTATCAGAGCTGATCGCGGCAGAGCTGGCCAAAGCGGGTATTAAACACGAAGTTCTGAATGCCAAAAACCACGCTCGCGAAGCAGAAATTATTGAGCAAGCGGGGCGCCCCATGGCAGTCACGATTGCTACCAATATGGCTGGCCGTGGTACTGATATTGTGCTCGGCGGTAATTTAGAAGCTGAACTGCGTGATGTCGAAGGTGAGACTCAGCAGGAACAAGTTAAGAAAACTTGGCAGGCGCGTCATCAGCAAGTATTGGATGCTGGTGGTTTATACGTGATCGGTACCGAGCGTCACGAATCTCGCCGTGTTGATAATCAGCTTCGTGGTCGTTCTGGTCGTCAAGGTGATCCAGGTAAAACCCGTTTTTACTTGTCGTTAGAAGACACCTTAATGCGTATTTTTGCCTCGCCACGTATGGCTGGTCTTATGCAACGTTTGGGCTTGGAGCGCGGCGAGGCGATTGAACATCGCTGGGTGACGCGAGCTATTGAAAATGCGCAGCGTAAAGTTGAGGCACATAACTACGATATTCGTAAAAACTTGCTTGAGTACGATGATGTTGCCAATGACCAGCGTAAGGTCATTTATGGTCAGCGTTACGACATGCTGGAGCAAGAGTCGGTGCAGCCGATTGTGCAATCCATTCGTGGCGATGTTGTGGAAGGCATGGTCAATGCCTTTGTGCCGGTTGGTAGCCTACCTGAGCAGTGGGACTTGGCTGGTCTTGAAGCAGAGTTAAAAGAGAACTTAGGTGTTGAGTTGGATGTGACATCTTGGGTAGACGCACAAGACCAGCTAGACACTAATTCGCTCATTAACTTTGTGCTTGAGCACCTGATTCAGGATTACCAAGAAAAAGAAAACTTGGTGGGCGAGCAGGGCATGCGTGGCTTTGAAAAGTCAGTGCTGCTCCAGCTGCTTGATAAGCATTGGAAAGAGCATTTGTCGGCGATGGATTATCTGCGTCAAGGTATTCATTTGCGTGGCTATGCACAAAAGAACCCGAAGCAAGAATATCGCCGTGAAGCATTTATTATGTTTCAACAAATGCTAGACGGGCTTAAGTCTGAAACGTTGAAGGTTCTGTCGCGTGTTCAAGTGCGCGCACCGGAAGAAGTACAGGCGCTTGAAGAGCGCCGCCGTGCCGCCGCTGAAGCTGCAGCAGAAGCTGCTAAAGCGCAACA
>JAPPPA010000053.1:11600-20382 GCA_028817755.1 Gammaproteobacteria bacterium
CTTCTCAGGCAGCTGCGGTAGAAGAGACTGCGCCACAAGCAGAGCCCTCCCAACAGCCGCGTGCGGCACAACGCCCCCCGCAGCGCCAACAAGCGCCGCGCAAGCCGGCTACCGTACAGCGCCAGATGCCTAAGGTAGGGCGAAACGATCCTTGCCCTTGCGGCTCAGGAAAAAAATACAAACAATGTCATGGTAAGCCGCAGTAACTTATATTTGAGAGTGTAAGGCTTAAACTAGACAGTAAAAGGGCGCGATTATCGCGCTCTTTTTATTTAGACAACTTTCTAAATGGACACAAAAACGTGGCAGTAAATTTAAAAGCTCCCGAGAATTTGTTACCTGTCGCTGGTGTGGAGCTGGCGGCTTACGCTGCGGGCATTCGCTATAGCGGCCGTGATGATGTTGTACTGCTTCGCTTTGCTGAAGGTAGTGAGACGGCAGCTGTGTTTACTCAGAATGCGTTTTGCGCAGCGCCGGTACAGTTGGCGAAACAACGCCTCCTTGAGACTTCACCACGTGCGTTGCTAATTAATTCAGGTAACGCAAACTGCGGTACTGGCGATGCGGGTATGCAAGCGGCGTTAGAGAGTACGGCGGCATTTGCTGCCGCGGCGGGCTTGTCTGCTGAAGAGGTACTGCCGTTCTCAACGGGGGTGATTGGTGAGTTACTACCAACCGAGCCATTTTTAACAAGCGCGGCGCCCGCAGTTGAGTCTTTGGCTGTTGATAAGTGGAGTGAAGCGGCTGCAGCGATTATGACAACGGACACTGTTGCTAAAGCAAAGAGTATCGAATTGCCATTAAGTAACGGCACGATCACGCTCACAGGTATGGCGAAAGGCTCGGGCATGATTTGTCCTAACATGGCCACAATGCTGGGCTTTGTTGCAACTGACGCAGCGATTGAAAAGCCAGTGTTACAGGCTGTATTGAGTAAAGCCGTTGCACATAGCTTTAATGCCATTACGGTTGATGGTGATACCTCCACAAACGATGCTTGCACGTTAACGGCTACCGGTGCTTCTGGTGTGGTTTTGTTAGAAGAGGATCAGGAGAAATTTGCTGAGGCGGTAACGGCGCTTCTGCAGCACCTTGCTCAGGCCATCATTCGAGATGGCGAGGGCGCGACTAAGTTTGTTGCCGTGAATGTTTCGGAAGCAAGCTCAGAAGCAGAGGCAAAATCGGTGGCCTACACTGTTGCGCATTCGCCTTTGGTTAAAACAGCGCTGTTTGCGAGTGACCCGAATTGGGGACGTATTCTCGCTGCAGTAGGGCGCGCGCCTGTCGATGCCTTGGATGTCAGCAAAATTGATATTGCGCTAGATGCTGTTGCCATTGTAGAGGCAGGTGGTGTCGCACCTAGTTATACGGAAGAAGCTGGTCAAGCTGTTTTTGATCAAGAAGAGTTGTCGATCAGTATTACCTTGGGTCGGGGTGACGCAAGCTTCACTATGTGGACGTCGGATTTATCGCATGAGTATGTGCGCATCAATGCTGAATACCGTAGTTAATTACCATGATCATTGATGTTGCTGCGGGTGTATTGATTAATGTCAATCAAGAGGTGTTAATTGCTCAGCGCCCCGAAGGCAAACACATGGCCGGCTATTGGGAATTTCCAGGCGGTAAGTTTGAAGCAGGTGAAACCGCGAGTGAGGCGTTGCACCGTGAGCTTAATGAAGAGCTTGGGGTGGAAGTGTGCGACAGCGAGCCACTGATTGAGTTGGTTCATCACTATCCTGAGCGTAGCGTGCGTTTACATGTACGTGTTGTGCGTGAATGGTCGGGTGAGCCTCAAAGCCTAGATCAGCAAGCTTTGGCGTGGGCGGCAAAAGCAGACTTGGCAAATTGGCGGTTGCTACCAGCGGATGGTCCTATCGTGAATGCGATTGTGCTACCGAGCTTGATCGCGGTATCGCCTGCTGTGCCAGTTGATATGGACTGGGAGCAATTATCGGCAGAGCTAACAGCCTTATTGAAGCAAAACGTTAACCAACTGCATTGGCGTCAAGATGCCTTTACGGTGAATTCGGCTCCGTCTACCGCTGCGCAACAGCAGGCAGAACGTGTAGCGCGATGGGCCCTAGATAACGGTGTGACTGCCTGCTTACATGAAACAAACATAGAGCTAGGCAATGCTTGGGCTTCGCGTCTAGGGTTTTCTGGGTTGCATTTGCCGGAGCAAGAAGTTGCTCGGCTGGAGGCCGTGCAAGTTGATAGAGATGCTATTTTAGGTGGCCAACTGAAATGGCTTTCAGCTTCTTGCCATGATGGTAAAGCTGTTTCTCGCGCTGAGGCGTTAGGCGTAGATTACGCATTGCTAGGCACTGTGCAGGCTAGCGACTCGCATCCAGGTGCTGAGTTGCTTGGATGGAATGAGTTTGCGTCGCTGGCGGAGCCAGCCAAAATGCCAATCTATGCTATTGGTGGTTGTGCTTTAAATGATGCTACCCGAGCGAAACTGCACTCAGGGCAGGGCATTGCTGCCATTGGTGCGTTCTTTAGAAGCTAAAGCAGGCTAGCTCGAAGTCGACGTCTTCTAGTACTTGGCTTGGGCGCTTGTCCCATTCGGCCTGATGCATAAAGCGAATCGATAAACGGTGGCGTCCGCCACTGATTTCTGGGTAGATGTTTAGATGCGAAGGTAGGTATACCTGCACCATCTTCGGGGCACGCTGAAGATTAAAGGTGAGGTGGAAGACGCCGCGCTGAGATTGCTCTGCTTTGGGTATGGCGCTCTCACGCAAAATTTTCAGATAAAGGTTAAGGCCTTCTCTAAGTACGTCAAAGGTTGAGAACCATTGGCGTAGATCGGCTTGTTGTGCTTCTACAGGTTGCTGTAGCCACAAATGTAGTTGTGGAATATCAAATACGCAGGTGCCACCGGTAATGCTGCTACGTTGGCGAATGCTATGAATTAGTTCGTGGTCACGTAGCTGGTGCCCGGGCTGGCCCGTATAGGCGTTTAGGCGCATTACCGCGGCGTCGACTTTTTGTTTGGTGGCAGCGAGGCGTTGCTGATCTAAGTCTTCTCGATGTCGAAGAGTGCCGAGCTGGGTGCTGTAATGTCCGAGCTCTTTGGTCATCTCGCCGCGCACGTCGCCACGGCCGAGTAAGTTAAGAATATCGATGAAGTTTGCGAGCGTTTGTCGGCGATCCCATTCGGATTTGCCCGCCATGGTGTGTTCGGCCAATTGGAACAAAAATTCCAAGCGAAGAAAGCTACGAACTTTCTCGTTGAGGGGTTGTTCGTATAAGACTTTTTCCACAACCGTATCGGTAGCGGTTAATTCCGGTGAGCTAAATGAGCCACCTTGAGCGTCCATAATACCGTTTCCATGTTTGCGTCTACCTCCATGGCCGCGCTCTAGGTCTTGCTATTTTGATTGCGCGGGTTTCTCTTATTGTCGAGTATTGTGACGTGCTTAGCAAATGCTAATGCGTTGTAAGGGAAATTTCTTTAGCTTGTTTTGAGTTGATTGGTATATTTTTGGTGCAATTCTTCAACTTGGCGGCGCATTTCTGCGAGCGAGTTGTTGTTGCGAATGACATCATCAGCCATTGCTAAACGGCTCCGGCGGTCTTGTTGCGCATCTATCATTGATTGGGCTGCGTCTTCGGTCATGTTATCTCTTTGGCAGAGGCGCATGAGTTGGACGTCTTCAGCGGCATCGACGACGACAGTACGGTGTAAGTGAGATTGGATACCAAGCTTTTCCAGAATTGGAACCATAGCGATTACGTATGGCGAGCCTTGCTCGGCTGCTTTGCACTGGCTCACTAGCTCTGTGCGAATGGCAGGGTGCAGAATGGCTTCGAGCTTTTTACGTTCATCGGGATCAGCAAAAACGTGACTGCGCATTTTGGCCCGGTCTAACTCGCCTTCTGCGGTAATAAAGTCATTGCCAAATTGTTGAGCGATAGTCTCTAGCTCAGCCCTGCCAGGCTTAACAACGTCACGGGCCACTTGGTCGGCATCAATAACCGCGATACCTAGGTCGGCGAAGACTTTACCCACCGCAGATTTGCCGCAGGCGATGCCGCCAGTCAGTCCTACCCATGGCGTCGGGGAAATATCCATACTCATATTTTTAGTAGCAACTCTGACAAGGGTTGGCCCCACCATAGGTGGATAAGGCCGCCGAGCGCAAGCCAAGGCCCAAAGGGCATGGCTTGTTGGGCTTTGAGGTGGCCACTGATGCGTTGGGCAATGCCGAAGCTAGCGCCGCTTATCGACGCGATTAGAATAATGGCGGGCAGTGCTTGCCAACCAAACCATGCGCCTAGCGCGGCGAGTAATTTGAAATCACCGTAGCCCATACCTTCTTTTCCGGTGATTAGCTGAAAGCCTTTAAAGCATGCCCATAAAACGCCATAGCCTGCGGCGGCACCCACAACGGCCTCTGTAAGGTTAATGAAAGTGCCGTTTATATTGATTAATAAACCGGCCCACAATAGGGGAAGCGCGATAGCATCGGGGATGAGCTGTGTGTCCCAATCAATTAACGCAATGGTGAGCAGTGTCCACGTTAAAGTGAGGGCAAGAAGGCCTTGCCAGCCTGCTGGGAAATAGTAGGCGGTTATGGCTCCGAGTAGGCCGCCAATCAGCTCTACAATGGGATAGCGGCTGCTGATAGAGGTTTGGCAATCTGCACACTTACCGCGAAGTATTAACCAGCCTAATATCGGTAGGTTGTGATACCAGCGAATTGGGTGCTTGCAATGTGGGCAGTGAGAGTTTGGTTTTGATAGCGTAAAGCCGCTGGCTTTAGGGGGCTTTACGCCAAGTTGCTCGGCTGCTGCCTGATTCCACTCATCATTGAGCATGATGGGCAGGCGCCAAACAACGACATTAATAAAGCTGGCAATACAGCTGCCGAATATGAAGGCAAAGACATACCAAAGGACGGGTTGTGCGTTTAATGCACTGGTGATGCTATCGAAGCTTGTTAGCACGGTTAACCTACTACGGCGCCGAGCTTGAAGATTGGTAGGTACATAGCAACGATGAGGCCGCCGACAATAATGCCGATCACTGAAATGATCAGCGGTTCTAGTAAGCTAGTCAGTGCATCGACGGCATCGTCGACTTCACGTTCGTAAAAGTCCGCGACTTTCCCTGACATGTCATCTAGGGCGCCTGACTCTTCGCCAATCGCAATCATCTGGATAGCTAGGTTAGTGAAAACTTCGCTTTGGGTCATGCTCAGATGCAATGGCTGACCGGTCGACACATCGTCTTTCATGGTAACAACGGCTTTCTCGTAAACCTTATTGCCTGTTGCGCCGGCAACTGAGTCTAGGGCGTCTACAAGCGGAACACCGGCTGAAAACATGGTGGAAAGGGTGCGTGCGTAGCGGGCGATCGCTGATTTCACAAGGATTTCCCCAACGACCGGGAGCCTGAGCATCAGTTTGTCTGTGGCAAACACATATTTCGGTGATTTCTGTCGCCCTTGTTTATGTCCCCAACCGGCAAGGATGAGCACGCCTAAGACAAGCCACCAATTGGATTGGGCCCACTCTGATAGGTTGATAACGAATAAGGTAAATGCCGGTAAGTCGGCGCCGAAGCCTTGGAATAGAGATTGGAACTGAGGTACCACGAAAACCAGCAAAATAGCCGTAACGGAAAAGGCGACCACAATAATGGAAGCTGGGTATACCAAAGCCTTTTTGATTTTGGCTTTCAGAGCTTCGGTTTTTTCTTGGTACGTTGCTACTTTGTCGAGTAGGGCTTCTAGCGCGCCCGAGCGCTCTCCGGCTTCAACAAGGTTGATGTAGAGATCGTCAAAATATTTAGGGTGTTTTGATAACGCTTCACTCAGTGATGTGCCTGATTCAACTTCATTCTTAATGGCACTGACTAGCTCCTGCATTTTGGGATTGGCGTCACCGCGTCCAATGATGTCGAGTGACTGTACGAGCGGTACACCGGCTTGCATCATGGTCGCCATTTGGCGGGAAAGTATCGCAATATCTTTAGGCGTAATTGCCTTACCTTGGCCAAATGAAAATAGCTGCGACTTTTTTCTGACCTTGAGGACGGCAACGCCTTGGCCACGTAATACGCTGCGTACGGCCGCTTCGTTTGCGGCGGCCATTTCACCCTTCATGCGCCGACCTTTCCGGTCGGTGCCTTCCCATGTGTATCGTGTATCGGTTGCTGCTTGTGAGGCCATGGTATTTCTATCGCTTATTCCGTGGTTACGCGGTAAACCTCTTCTAGGCTTGTCAGGCCTTCTTTGACCTTGTTTAACCCTGCGCGGCGTAAGTCGCCAATACCTTCGGCTTTCGCTTGGGCGTTTAGTTCGCCCGCATTGGCATTCGCTAAAATCAGTTTCTGCATTTCGGGGGAGATGGTCATGGCTTGGTATAGGCCTTGGCGGCCTTTAAAACCACTATGACCGCATTCATCGCAGCCTTCTGCACGATAGGTTACTAAGTCGTCTAGCTCACTTTCGTCAAAACCGGCTTTGAGTAAATCCTCGCGGCTGATTTTTTCTTCCACCTTGCAGTTCTGGCAGAGCTTGCGCGCCAAGCGCTGAGCCATAATGAGTGACACGCTCGAGGCGATATTGAACGGGGGGATACCCATGTTCATGAGGCGTGAAATGGTTTGTGGTGCGTCGTTCGTGTGTAGTGTCGAGAGTACCAAGTGACCGGTTTGAGCCGCTTTAACAGCAATTTCCGCGGTTTCTAAGTCACGAATCTCACCAACCATGATCACGTCTGGATCTTGTCGTAAGAAAGAGCGTAATGCAGCGGCGAAGTCAAAGCCGACCTTTGAAATAACGTTAACTTGGTTGATGCCGGGCACTTGGATTTCCACCGGGTCTTCTGCGGTAGATATGTTTCGGTCCGAAGTGTTGAGCATATTCAATGCTGTATAGAGCGACACGGTTTTACCTGAGCCAGTGGGCCCTGTCACCAGAATCAAGCCCCAAGGTTGGCTAATAGCAGTTTTAAATGCCTCTTGTTGGGCGGGTTCCATGCCCAACTGTTCGATACCCATCTGTGTGTTGCTTGGATCAAGCACTCGGATAACGATTTTTTCGCCATGCACCATTGGGCAAGTAGATACACGAAAATCAATCGCTCGGTTACGAGAAATGTTGAGCTTGATACGGCCGTCTTGTGGAACACGCCGTTCAGCGATATCCAATTTAGACATTACTTTTATTCGAGCCGACAGCCTTGGTGCGAAGCCGGCTGGCGGGTTGGCGACCTCACGCAAAATGCCGTCTAGGCGATAGCGAACGCGATAGCTTTTTTCATAGGGCTCAAAGTGAATATCTGATGCGCCCTTATTAATTGCATCTAAAAGAATTTTGTTTACGAAGCGTACGACTGGGGCGTCGTCGACATTAGAGGAGTCTTCGGCGCTATCGAATTCTTCTTCCTCATCAACGACCTCTAAGTTGTCTAGATCTGCATCACCGAGGTTGTCGAATGCACTCGCTTCTGATCTTTCAATAATGTCATCGATTGCGCGGCTTAGTTTGTCTTCTTCGACAACAACAATGTCGGTATTCAGGCCGGTCTGGAACTTGATTTCATCGGCTGCTGCAATATTAGTGGGATCAGCCAAACCAATAAAAAGCGTGTTGCCCCTTTGCCACAAAGGCAGTGCTCTATGACGTTGGATGAGTTTCCGGTTAACTAGGTCGGTAGGGGCGAGCTCTAGGTTGAAGGCGGCTAGATCTAGTAGTGGGACGCCGAATTCATCAGCCGCGGCTTCCGCTATTTGAGTTGAAGTCAAAATTTTTTCTTCAACTAAATAAGAAACGATTGGCTGTCTGCGAGATTTGGCTTTAGAAGAGATCTCGGCTGCTTGCCCCTCGCTTAGCAACCCGTCCATCGCTAAACGGCGTGCCAGGCCAACTAAATGTATTTCGTCTTGCCCCATGACTTCTTTCTATGTATTGAAACTATATGACTTGCTTATAAAGCTTTAGCTCAATAATGGTGTAAGCCGGCCTTCCAATCAACATGTTAGACAAACTTTGAAACTAGCTTTCTGACTTGCATTTTTGAGCAAATAAAAAAGCGGCGCTTACGCGCCGCTTTTACCCCTTGGTCTGCCGTGACGGGCAGGCCCGTTATTGATTACCTAGCGGCTTAGTTTTCGCAGCTGGTAGGCAAGTGCTCATCGGCTACTGCAGTACCGCTTACGCCACGTACACATGTCCATTCGCCATCGGCGCGGGTCATGCTAACGGTCTCGCCACTGATCTAAGATGAAACACCACTGGTTGCAAAGCTTACAGTGAGGGTGACGGTTAGATCGTCAGAGCCGTCACGTAAAGCAACCATGCTTGAAACGTAGGTTCCACTAACATTTACGCCTAGATCAATTAGGGATCCGGTTGCTGGGTCATCGCCATGACCGGCGCCGTCGTCATTTGGGAAGCTACCCGTTTGTGAAACGCTTTCTTCAATAGCAGTCTTAGCGCCGCCCATTAGCTGGACGCCTTCAGATACCTGAGAGCGTGCAACATAGTCTTGATATTGTGGAATGGCGATCGCCGCCAAGATACCGATAATCGCGACCACGATCATCAATTCGATAAGTGTGAAACCCTTTTGGATGTTTGCTTTAACGTTCATCTCAATCTCCAGTCATTAACTTTTGCTTTGTGTAAAAAATCGGGGCTTTCGGCCCTTCACTAAGCTGGGTGCAATGGCTGTGCCAACTTGTATTTATTGATGTGGTTTCTATTTTGATAATACTTAAGTGGTTGTTTTTAAACGAATCGATAATGAATAGTGATTTCTATAG
>JAPPPA010000135.1 GCA_028817755.1 Gammaproteobacteria bacterium
TTCACTCGGAGGGCAGCGTGACCGGCCTAGTCACTAATGCCGGCGGTCAATTCCCTGCGCCGTTAGTGGCCATTAGTACAAACGGTTTTGAAAAAGTCGTTCAGAGCAATTTGATCGGTGGTTTCTTGGTGGCAAGAGAGCTGTTCAACCAAGGCATGAATAAATCTGGCGGTAGCATTGTCAATATCATCGCCGATATGTGGGGTGGCATGCCGATGATGGGCCACAGTGGTGCTGCACGCGCGGGCATGTTGAATTTCACCAAGACAGCGGCTGTGGAGTGGGCTTCATGCAACGTACGCGTAAATGCCGTCGCGCCCGGCATTATTGCCTCCTCTGGTTTAGATACCTATGACGCTGGCATGAAGGCTGTATTGAAAAAAGCAGCGCAAAGTATTCCGGCTAAGCGTTTGGGTACCGAATCCGAAATCAGTAGCGCTGTAGTGTGGTTGTTGAGTGAAGGCGCTGCATTTACCAGTGGCTGCTGCATGGAAGTTGATGGCGCTGGCCCGCTAGGCGGCCGCATGTTCCCGCTGGCAGATCATAAGGGTTGGCCTCGTTATGATGGCTTCCACCGCGCGGTCAATCCCGCTGTGTTAGAAGACTAAGTCTGAACTGCGCATAACCTACCCATAACGCATTGCGTTGCTGTGTGTGGAGTGACACCTTAGGGAAGCTCTGGTTGAATAGGAGGCTCTCTGGCTTTACGCCGATTTTGTAATCAAGGCGCAGTTGCGCCGCTTTAGCCATTCTAAAGCAAGCAGCTGCAACGCCGAGTACGGGATCGGCGTAAAGCCCCTGCGGGCGGACTTCTCGCGCAAGTTGGACGGCGTTGCAAGCCTAGCGAAGGCAATAGCATTCGGCGGCGGCTTGCGCCTTGCCAACTTGCGCGAGAAGATCCGCAGAGAATCTCCTATTCAATCAGAGCTTCCCTAGGTACATGGCAAAACATATAAAAACGCGACTAACCGAGGCGGGACGCCAATATGCCGAACACGGCATTGTTAATCCGGCGATCTACAACGCCAGCACGGTAACATTTGAAACCGTTGCAGCGCTTGAAGCTGCAACGCAGAACCCTTTAGACGGTGTTTATTACGGCCGTTACGGCACTCCTACGGTATTTGCCTTTGAAGAAGCGGTGGCTTCGTTAGAAGGTGGCTTTTCGCGAGCGGTTGCCACGTCATCTGGCCTAGCCGCGATAGCCGTGACGCTGCTGACTTACCTAAAGCAGGGTGATGAGTTGCTAATGGTGGATACCGTGTACGGCCCCACGCGAGGGTTTTGCGACACGGTGCTTGCCAACATGGGCATTACTACGCGCTATTACGACCCTGATGTAGGGGAGGGCGTAAGTGCGTTATTTTCTCCACAAACACGCTTAGTGTTTATGGAAAGCCCCGGCTCACTAACATTCGAAATGCAGGATGTTAAAGCTATAACGGCAGCTGCCAAGGCGCATAACATCATCACAGTTATTGATAACACCTGGGCAACACCACTGTTTTATCGGCCCATTGAGCATGGTGTTGATGTGGTCATCCATGCGGCAACCAAATATTTGGTTGGCCATGCTGATGCGATGTTGGGCGTTATTTGTTGTAGCGATGAGTCGCATTTCTTACCGCTAAAGAAAACGGCTATTCGCCTAGGTAATTGCCCCGGTTCAGAAGCCTGCTATTTAGGATTGCGGGGTTTGCGTACCTTGAGTGCCCGTTTGCAGCAGCATCAGCAACACGCGTTAGAAGTAGCTAGCTGGTTGCAACAGCAAGAAGCGGTGGCGGAAGTCTGGTACCCAGCGTTGGCGGGAACTCGAGGTCATGAAATATGGTCACGAGACTATGAAGGCGCAACAGGTTTATTAGGCGCGCGCTTACACACAAACAGTAAAGCTGCATTAGCGGCGATGCTTGATGGATTAGAGCATTTTGGCCTCGGCTATAGTTGGGGTGGCTATGAAAGCTTGGCGTTGCCAACACTGGGTGGTATTCAGCGTTCAGTGACTGGTGTGCCGGCTACACAAACGCTGCGCTTGCATATTGGCTTGGAGTCGCCACAGGATTTGATTGAAGATTTAGCGGCTGGTTTCGAACGCCTAGCATTGAGTGCCTGAAGTGGGCTTTGCAATAAGCTTATAACCAACATGTTTAACGCGCTTAGGGTGGATAGCGGCGCTCGCCTGTTGTACCCTTCGCGCCCAGTTTTTTATTGACTTAATACCGCTTTCGGGCGGCAAAACGATGTGACCAATATGTCGGTACAGACAGCAGATTTACGCATTAAAGAAATTCACGCGTTTGCGACGCCAGAAGAGGTGCTTTCTGAGCTACCTATTTCTGATGCCGCCGCGACAGCCACGGTAGAAGGCCGTGAAGCTATCCATAAAGTCCTACACGGCGAAGATGATCGTCTTGTTGTGGTTGTGGGGCCTTGCTCCATTCATGACCCGAAAGCGGCGATGGAGTACGCACAACGCCTTGTGAAGCTGCGTGAGCAATACGCAGAAGACCTAATTGTGGTGATGCGTGTGTACTTTGAAAAGCCACGTACAACGGTTGGTTGGAAAGGTCTCATTAACGATCCAGACCTAGACGATAGTTTTGATATTAATAAAGGCATTCGCCTCGCACGCCAGTTATTGCTCGAAGTGAATGAGCTCGGCCTGCCAACCGGCACTGAGTTTTTGGACCTGATTACACCGCAGTATGTCGGCGACTTGGTGGCTTGGGGCGCGATTGGCGCACGTACAACCGAAAGCCAAGGCCACCGCGAGTTGTCTTCTGGTTTGAGTTGCCCAGTGGGCTTCAAAAACGGTACTGGCGGCAATGTGAAAATTGCAGTGGATGCGATTGGCTCGGCCTCACGTCCACACCGTTTTCTTTCAATTACTAAAGAAGGTCAGGCTGCGATTGTTGCAACGACTGGCAATGAAGATTGCCACGTCATTTTGCGCGGTGGTAAAGAGCCTAACTTTGACGCAGTAAGCGTGGCGCAAGCTTGTGAGGTGCTTCAAGGCGCCGATATTCGTCCACGCGTTATGATCGACTTCAGTCATGGCAATAGCCTGAAGAAGTTTGAAAACCAACCTAAAGTTTGTAGCGATGTGGCAACGCAGGTTGCTGCAGGTGATCAGCGTATTTTTGGCGTGATGATCGAATCAAACTTGGTGGAAGGAAACCAAAAAGTTGTTAACGGCAAGGCTGAAACATACGGCCAAAGCATCACTGATGCTTGTGTTAACTGGGATACGACAGAGCTGATGCTAGAAGAGCTCGCGCAAGCGGTTCGTAAGCGCCGTATCTAACATTCTTAATCAGAGCTCAGGGGCGCGCCCCTGATGTTCTTTATCTATCTATACGGAAAACACCATGATTAAACCTCACGGTTCAGACCAACTTAATCCTTTGTTTGTGGCGGACGATGCCGCACGTGCTGCGCTTCAGACCGAAGCTGAATCATTACCGCAAGTTGTTGTTAACTCAGCGGCGGCTGCTAATGCCGTTATGTTGGGTGCAGGTTACTTTAACCCGCTTACTGGCTATATGAACCTTGCTGATGCGCTTTCAGTGGCAGAGAACCTTACGACGGCTAACGGCGTATTCTTCCCAGTGCCGGTACTCAACCGCGTAGATAACGTTGAAGGTATTGAAGTAGGCGCACGCATCGCTTTGCGTGATCCTAACGTTGAAGGTAATCCAGTTATTGCCGTGCAAACCGTTGCTGCAATTGAAGAATTAACCGATGCAGATCAAGAAAAGATTATTGCTAAGGTTTTCCGTACGGACGACGCTGATCACCCTGGTGTGAGCACCTTCCGTGGTTTGGGTAAGTACATTGTTTCTGGTGATATTGAAGTACTTAACTACAGTTACTTTGAAACCGAATTTGCTGAAACTTTCCGTACCGCAACTCAGATTCGTAACGAAATTGCTGAGCGTGGTTGGGAAACGGTGGTTGCGTTCCAAACTCGTAACCCAATGCACCGTGCGCACGAAGAGCTATGCAAGATGGCTAAAGAAGCCGTGAATGCTGATGGTATCTTGATCCACATGTTGCTAGGTAAGCTGAAGCCGGGTGATATCCCAGCTGACGTACGTGATGAAGCGATTCGTGAGCTAGTTCAGCATCACTTCCCTGAAAACACAGTAATGATTACCGGCTATGGTTTTGACATGCTGTATGCAGGGCCTCGCGAGGCGGTATTGCATGCGCTATTCCGTCAAAACTGTGGCTGCACCCACTTGATTGTGGGCCGTGACCATGCGGGTGTTGGCGATTATTACGGTGCCTTTGAAGCGCAGGAAATCTTCCATGAAGAAGTGCCTGCGGGTTCATTGGATATTGAAATCTTTGAAGCGGATCACACCGCGTTCAGTAAGAAGTTAGGTCGTGTAGTGATGATGCGTGACGTACCGGACCACGGCAAAGAAGACTTTGTTTTGTTGTCTGGTACTAAAGTGCGTGCCATGTTGGCTGCCGGCGAAGATTTGCCAGAAGAATTTAGCCGTCCAGAAGTGGCTAAGATTCTAATGCGCCACTATCAAACTGCTTAATTTTTTAAGTAAGTATTGATTGAAAAGGCCGGGTTTTTACCCGGCCTTTTTTGTGGGCGCTGTTTGAGCTGTGAGCTTTGTTGGCCTTAGTTCGGTAAGTGATTGATAAATATAATTGCCGTAGTGTGGCTATCAAAACAGAACGACTGTTAAGCCATTTGTCGTTGGCTTGGTTTTTTAAGCCTAGGATGAGCGGTCGCTTTTATAC
>JAPPPA010000043.1 GCA_028817755.1 Gammaproteobacteria bacterium
TAGCTGCGGTGTTCTGTATCGAAAAGGCCATATACAGCGCGGTTTGGATTCAGTGGCAGCTGAATAATAGTTTGGCAGATGCCTATGCCTTGGATTTCCAGGCGGGTGTTTTTTATAGCATTTATGGGCTTAACGACATCGCTTTTATGCTGTTCTTCGGTTGGGTCTTTTTAACGCGCCAGCGTAGTTAAGCTGTTCTGCCATGTCAGACTTTATCGACTACCTTAAGGAAGTGTTTGCGCCGTTAGGAGTGGTACAGCCACGCAAGATGTTTGGTGGCCATGGCATCTTTTATGACGGCGTTATGATTGCTTTGGTTGCCGATGATTGCTTGTATTTAAAAGTCGATAAACACACACAGGCTGAATTTAGCGATTTAGATCTTCCTGCGTTTGAATATGAAAAGAACGGTAAGACGTTTGCCATGTCTTACCGTTTGGCGCCGGAAAGCATATATGACGACCCGGATGAGGCCTTGCAATGGGCTAGGCTGGCCTATGAGGCAGCCCTTCGCGGCAAGAAGAAAACCTAGTCAGCGGTTTCTGGGAAATTAATAGGCTCTTGGCCGCTTTCCCACTTCGCGTACTTTTTCATTACTGAAGTAAATGCGGGTGCCGTTGACCAGCGTTGGTACCAATCAATGAGTAGCGGATATGACGCTGACAAGAACCAAGCCTCGTTTACGCGTGCAAACTGGCGTACAAACGGAAATAACGCGTAGTCTGCCAAGCTTGGTTTAGCACCAAGTAGCGCTAAGCCGTCCTGCTCTGCAAGTAACGTTTCGAGCATGGAAAGCGTTTCTTCGCCCTTTTCACGATAGTGAGTTTCGCTTTGCTCTGGGTGCCTATCTGCGTATTTGTAACGGTCTAGCCAGTGTTTAAATTCGTTGTCGTTATTTTCTATTAACGTTTGGACCCGCGAGGCATCAGCTTCTAACAACCCAGCTGGGTCTTGCAGGGCTAAAGCCCACTTCATGATGTCTAAACTTTCTTCGAGCACATCGCCGTTCGTTAGCTTAAGTACGGGTACGGTGCCTTTAGGAGAAAGGGTTAGCATTTCCTGTGGCTTATCGCGCAGCACCACCTCTCTTAACTCAACTTGAAGGTTGGCAGAGTGGATGGCCATTCGAGCCCGCATGGCGTAAGGGCAACGTCTAAATGAATAAAGAATAGGTTTGGTCATATGTATCGGGGAGACAGCTACTGATACCCTGTCGGCAAAATGAAAGGGAGATTTTAATGCCTATTACGATGTTTTATACCGGCTGTTTGAGTTTGGTGTTATTGAGCCTAGCTGCCAAGGTGATTTCTACCCGTGGTACGACCGGAATCAATGTGGGCGATGGCGGTGATGAGCGCCTTATTCGTGTCATGCGCGGCCAGGCTAACTTTATTGAATACGTGCCTATCTGTTTGTTAATGCTCGGCGCGCTTGAGTTGTCTGGCTTGGGCGCGGTTTGGTTACATGTTTTTGGTGCTGCGCTATTGCTCGGGCGCTTGATGCACGGCTACGCCTTCGCGCTAAGCGAACACTCCCCTATTGGGCGCCTAGGCGGCATTGTTTTGACCTTGTCAGTGCTTGGTTTTGAGTCGCTTTTTTGCGTCTCAATCGCCGCTACAGAGCTATTTTTAAAGTAACTGTAAAAATTATGCGCAAATAGACAAAACAGCCTTTACGTAAGCGGGTGTCGTGGGTATCCTACGCGGACTGTTTTGGGGCTGTAGCCTCATTGCAAATCACAATTCGGAGAAGTGGGTGAGTGGCTGAAACCAGTTCCCTGCTAAGGAACCATACGTTAACGCGTATCGCGGGTTCGAATCCCGCCTTCTCCGCCAGATATAAAAACACCGGCTACAAGCCGGTGTTTTTATATCTGCGCCCAGAAAACGAGCTCTAACTCTCTAAGGGTCAGGGTTCGCTCGTGAGCGATAGCGAACTCCGCGACCATAGGGAGCGAATCCCGCCGATCTTGGAAAGGTGGTTAGAAAAGGCCTTAAGCCTTAAACACCCAAGTCTGTACAGTTTCAGACATTCCCTTCAGAATATAATCACTGCCCTGTTCTACAGGGTGCTTTTCTTCCGCGCTAATCACCGTTAAATCGTCAATCAGCACTTCGCCATTCTTCGCTTTGTCACAAAGACGTGAAGCACGGTTAATAGCCGGGCCTACCGCCGCGTATTCGAGGCGTTCGTCCCCTACTACGCCTACGCTTGCTTCTCCGGTCGATACGCCTATGCCTAAGCCCATCGTGGCCGTTTCGTCATTCCAATGGTCTAAGAAGGCAACACTACGTTCGTTAATGACTTGGGCGAGACGCACGCCCCGATCAGCATGGTCTGTGTAAGCCAAAGGCGCCCCTACTAGCATCAATACGCCATCACCCGCGTAATCTTTAATAGTTGCGCCATGTTCGGCTGCGGCCTCGCCAACCATTTTGTAGTAAGCACGGAGCAGCCCAATAACGTGTTCTGAATCGTGTTTCTCGGCGTATGGGGTGAATTTGCGTAGATCGCAGGCAACTACTGTAATTTTCTGTCGGCCCGTCTCTAAGTTGAGTTGGTTTTGATTCTCATCCATCGCCTGCACAACTTGGCTGGGTAAGAAGCGTTGCATAAAGTCGCCGCGCTGAGCTTGCAAGATGTGATATTGAATGGCGCCAACGATGAGAAATAATTGCCCTACAAGCATCACATAGGCTGCTTGATGTGCGCCAACGACTAGTCCGGCTGCTAAAAATGGGACGGACAAACCGAAGCCTAGCAGGCGACGCTGCTCGCCTAGTGGAATGTCGCGTCGAAAAGTAATAAGTAACGCGAAACCGGCACTAATAACGGATAGCACCATAGGTAGCCCAATAAGAAGCAATAAGCGGTTTTCGGCGCTTGTTATGTTGCCGCTAACACCGTTAATGAAAAGTGCATAGTGTTTCTCAGGCATGGCGAGCGATATCGCCATATAGGTAATGCCGAATATCTGAGAAATTTGTAGTAACCGATCGCCAAACCGAGTGTCGTAGTGACCTGCTGGAATACGGGCTCTTACCGCACGTATCCATTCGGGGCCAAAGATAAAGCTAGCCGTTGTCGGGATTGCCATTAAGGCGGTATAGAACCTAAGGTTTTCTTCCGCTTCGCGCAGGAAGTTAACGCCGGCCAACACGGACAAGCCGATGCTGCACAGGAACAAACCAAGCATTTGGCTGGTGCGTTCTTTTCTATCCAGCCAATAAAAGGCCGAGCCTAAGCCAATAGCTAGCAAGCCAATTAGATTGAGTGATATTGGGCTAAATTCTGCAGCTGGGCCCACTTCAGGCTCTCCGGTATATAACGTCGCCAGTATACTGGTGCTGAACTTACTTGATGTGAAAAACAGGACTGTCGTGGTTTTTAATCCTAAAGCTGATCCGCGTGCTATTCGTTTAAGCCGCTTAGATGTGAATGAGCCGTTATCTTCCTACTCAAAACATAGTTTTGAACTGGACGGTCATGAATGGCCCTCTGTGGAGCATTATTACCAAGCAGCCAAATTTGAAGACGAAAAATATAAGCAGAAAATTTTATCTGCGGCACATCCGCGCGAAGCAACCAAACTTGGAGAGGTGTGGTTTAAACCCAAGAAGTCGAATTGGAAAGCAAAGCGCATCGTCATGATGACCCGAGGGGTTTACATTAAATGCCGTACACACGAAGAGATTGCTGCGAAGTTACTAGCTACCGGTGATGAGTTGATCGTGGATACTAGTCAGTTTGATTATTACTGGGGTATTGGGCGTGATGGTCGTGGTGAGAACCACTACGGCGAGGTGTTGATGGCCGTGCGGAATAGGTTGCGCGAGGAGCAGGCCTAGCGGTTTTGCCTAAGAAACTCGATACAAGCATTTTCTAGGCGATTGAGCACGTCACTAAAGCCGTCTTGCCCGCCGTAGTATGGGTCTGGTACGTCTTCGCCTATCCAGTCTGGCTGACTTGAGAAATCTTGTATCAAGCCAAGCTTTGCATGGCCGTCTTGCGGTGCTATGCGCTTCAGGTTATTTAGGTTGCTTTGGTCTGCGGCGAGGATCCAATCAAACCGTTGGAAATCCTCTGCGCAGACCTGACGTGCTCTTAAGTGGGACATCTCGTAACCACGTTGCTTAGCGGTTTTTTGGGAGCGTGTATCCGGTGAGTGCCCAATGTGATACGTGTGCGTTCCTGCTGAATCAATCACCCACTCGCGCGATTTTCCTGTCTCAGTAACGAGTTTAGTAAACACCGCTTCTGCCGTAGGTGATCGGCAAATATTGCCCATGCAAACAAACAAAACTTTTTTCATAGCGGCGTAAGACTTTGTATTTCTGTAAGATTTAGCCAACAATACGCTGTATAACAAGCTAAGGCATTAGCTACAGCGATACGAGAGACGACTTTTTGGAATTATTTTTCTTACTTTTGGCTAGCCATGCGCTTGGAGACTTTGGGCTTCAGGGCGATTGGGTCGCGCGCCATAAGAGCCATAAAGTCAAAGTAGCTAGCGCCAACAGTCAGCGCCCAGATCTTATATGGGTTCATGTCCTTGGTGCACACTGCTTGATTCACGGAGGTTTAGTTGCCGTGATTACTGGTGTGTGGTGGCTAGGCGTTCTAGAGACGGCTGCGCATATGGCAATTGACTATATGAAAAGCGATAACCGCTTTGGTTTTCACACCGATCAAGCACTTCACGTTGGCTGCAAACTGCTTTGGGTGGTTTTAGTGTATGCCGGAGTGGCGGCCTAGCCC
>JAPPPA010000091.1 GCA_028817755.1 Gammaproteobacteria bacterium
GTTTAGTATTGCGCCTTAAAGGCTGGCGAATTGAGGGCGATTTGCCCGATGTAAAAAAAGCGATCTTAATAGCGGCGCCACATACCAGTAATTGGGATTTTGTGATGGGAATGGCCGCCAAAATGGCGCTGCGCCTTGATGCCAATTGGTTAGGTAAGCACAGTATTTTTGTCGGACCTGCAAATGCCATCTTTCGTGGCTGGGGCGGTATTCCCGTAGAGCGCAGTGAACACCACGACATGGTGTCGCAAGTTGCCCAGCAGTTTAATCAACGTGACGTAATGTGGTTGGGGATGTCACCCGAGGGCACGCGTAAGCACGTGGATAAATGGAAAAGTGGTTTTTGGCATATTGCGCATTCAGCAAATGTGCCTATTCAAACCATTTACTTTGATTTCTCACGCCGCGTACTAGGCATTGGTGAGATGTTTGAAACGCACGATGACCCCGAGGGCGGGATTGAAGCGATTCGGGCTTACTTTAAAAGTGTCGGCCGAGGGAAATACCCAGAAGGCGAATAATAAAAAAAACCGGCTAAAGCCGGTTTTTTTGTTTTAGCGCTCGATGGGCGAGTTGCCGTAAATGCCTAAGCGCACCGGCAACCACCAGGTAAAGCCAAAGATCAGCGTCATGATCACGGTTTTGGCTAATGGCTGAGGGCGTTCTTGAGTGGATGAGAATGCCACCGGAATCTCTAGCGCATGCAATGCAATCAATGCCAGCCAGACCAACACAATAGGATCTGTCCAAGGACGTGCGCCGCTAAAGAAAATAGCGCCACCGACTAGGTGAACAATCAAAATCAGGAAATTATTGAATAACCAGAAGAAGCGGCTTTGAAACATAACGTATTACTTAAGGCTGTAGCATTGCGTGGCTTATAAGAATGAGGCGAAGTGTACAATGTTCGCTGTTTCGCTTTAAGTGTTCGCGACTCATAAATGAGCAATAAATCCGCCGTTCCTGATTTTGACCCTCAGCGTTTTGTCTCCAACCTCACGACTGGGCCTGGCGTATATGTGATGTATGGGCAACATCATGGCAAAGACGGCCATGTGTTGTATGTGGGGAAAGCGCGTAATTTAAAGCGCCGAGTCGGGTCTTATTTCAATCGCTCGGGCCAGTCGCCCAAGACTGAGCGCATGCTGTCGTTTTTGCAGCATATTGAGGTGAACTTGGTGCATACCGAGGTCGAAGCCTTAATTCTCGAGAACAACCTTATTAAGCAATATCGGCCCCCGTACAACATTATGTTGCGGGACGATAAGGGCTATCCCTATATCCATATCACCACCGATGCGGAATGGCCGAAGGTGGTTTATCACCGTGGCAGCCAGAAAGCACCCGGGCGTTATTTTGGACCATACCCCAATGCTAAGGCCGCGCGGGATGCCGTCACCTTTATTCAAAAAACCTTCAGAATCCGCGATTGTGAAGAGTCGTTTTTCCGCAATCGCACGCGGCCGTGTTTGCAGTACCAAATTCAGCGTTGTTCTGGCCCTTGTGTAGAGCGCGTGGAAAGTGCGGATTACCAGCAAGACGTGCAACATACTCTGCGGTTTCTGGAAGGTAAAAATACTGAAGTCATTGAAGCGCTTGCAGGGCGCATGAATACAGCCGCTGAGTCTTTAGAATTTGAAAAGGCGGCGAGCTTACGTGACACCATTCAAGGCTTACGGAAGATCGAGCAAGAACAGAATGTGGATGGGCAGGGCGGTGATACTGATGTGATCGTACTAGCGCGTGCCAGCGCCATGGTCTGCGTGGTGGTTTGGTTTGTGCGTAACGGCCGCCAGTTGGGGCACCGTAGTTATTTTCCGCAAGGTGCACGTGATGCTAACGATGCAGAAGTGCTTGCCGAATTTATTACCCGTTATTACCCCGGGAAACGTGTTCCGGCAGAGCTGATTTTGCAGGCCGAGCCAGAAGACGCCGTGGATTTGCAGGCCGACTTATCCGATCAAGCGGGTAAGAAAGTCCAATTTAAGTATCGCGTGCGCGGTTCACGGGCTAAATGGCTGGATATGGCGCAGCTAACGGCCACTCAGGCGCTGGAGCAGCGTTTGGCGATGGACAGCGATATGCGTAAGAAGCTATCTCTGTTGCAAGAAGCCTTGGAGCTGCCGCGTTTGCCTGAGCGAATTGAGTGCTTTGATATCAGTCACAGCCAAGGTGAGGGCACCGTGGCGAGTTGCGTAGTGTTTGATCAAAACGGCGCGGCTCGGAGTGACTATCGACGCTTTAATATCCGAGATATCACCGCGGGTGACGACTATGCGGCTATCGGCCAGGCGGTAGAGCGCCGTTATAGCCGCATGAAAAAAGAAGGCGCATCGTTACCAGACCTGATTTTGATTGACGGCGGCAAAGGTCAGCTAAACCGTGCCAATGACGTGCTAACGCAGTTAGGAGTGCAAGGCCCGGTTACGGTTGGGGTAGCGAAAGGCGTAACGCGCCGTCCGGGCTTAGAGCAGCTGATCTTGGATTCTGAAAGTCCGCCGTTGGTGTTGGCTGACCATTCACCTGCCTTGCACCTTATTCAGCAGATTCGAGATGAGGCGCACCGCTTTGCTATTACAGGGCATCGTCAGCGCCGTGATAACAAACGTAAACGCTCAGGTTTGGAAGATATTCCGGGCTTGGGGCCCAAACGTCGCCAAGCGCTGGTTCAGTATTTTGGCGGTAAACGCGAAGTCTCAAAAGCCGGGGTAGAGGATTTGTGCAAGGTAGACGGAATATCGCGTAAGCTTGCAGAACAAATTCACGATTACTTCCACAGCTAAAAATAAGAAGTCCGACACATGGAAATGAATATCCCCAATATCCTCACTTCACTGCGTGTGATTTTGATTCCGGTTATTGCGATCGTGTTTTATATGGACTTCGATTACGCGCGCCAAGTGGCGGCGGTGTTGTTCCTGCTAACGGCTATTACCGATGCTTTAGACGGTTACCTCGCTCGTAAGTGGGACCAGATGTCTAAGTTCGGTGCATTTCTAGACCCTGTGGCAGACAAGCTAGCTGTCGCCATTGCTTTGTTGTTGGTATTGCAAGCAGATCCGCGTGTGGCTATTGGGGTGCCGATTGGCATCATTATTGGTCGTGAAATTACTATTTCAGCGCTGCGTGAATGGATGGCCGAGTTAGGTAAGCGCGCTACTGTTGCAGTGTCTATCGTCGGCAAACTCAAAACCATTGCGCAGATGACAGCTATCGTCGCGCTGATGTTTGAAATGGATATTTGGTTTATCCCGACCTATGAGCTGGGTTTTATTGCCCTGTACGTGGCCGCGGCCTTAACGCTTTGGTCGATGATGTCTTATTTGAAAGCTGCTTGGCCTGAGTTGAAAGAATAAGCTTTCATTTGCCGGGGCTAGATGTCCTAGCCTTGGAATCTAATCTTCCAATTTCTTCTGGTCATCGTTCGCATGGCTTTCAGTTTCGTCCTCGTCGTTCGAGTACGACTCTTCCACTAAACCTTGCGCCTTAGCGCGTGTTTCCCACGCTTGTTGTGCTTGTACGCGCATATCTTCTTCACGGTCAGATTCGTCAATAATTTCGCGCCCTAGCAAAGTTTCAATCACGTCTTCCATGGTGACGATGCCGGCCATACCGCCGAATTCGTCTACCACTAAAGCAATATGTTCTTTGCGTTCTACGAGGCGATTGAACAGCTCTGGTAGGGGAAAGTCTTCGCCCACAATCATGATTTCACGGCGCAGGCTGTTAATAGGCTGATTGCCGCGTTCATCTAGCATGGCCGCGAGTAGGTCATCTTTCAGCACATAGCCAGTGATATCGTCTTTAGAGTCGTTCTGGTAGGTCGGTAAACGCGAAAAGCGGGGTGGTTCTTTGCTGCTGACAAACTGATCAATAGGCAGATTCTGTGGTGCCGCAATCACCACTGTACGTGGGGTCATGATGTCCTCTGCGCAAACCGACTCAAAACGCATCAGGTTGGCAATCATGTCTGACTCGTGTTCTTCAATCACACCTTCACGGGCGCCGATTTCTGCCAGCGCCATAAAGTCAGAGCGGGAAAAAATACTGCCTTCAGTATTACGTTTAAGTAACCCAGTCAGTTGCTGGCATACCCATACCAGCGGGGCGAGTAGGAAAATCACAAGGCGTAGAGAGCTCACTGTAAAGCCCGCTAGCTCTTTCCAATAGGTCGCGCCCAATGTTTTTGGAATGATTTCCGATAGCAGCAAGATCGCTAGCGTAACGATGACCGGAACCAGTAAGCCGGTAATCAGCGGATTGGCGTCGCCCCAAATCAAAGAGGCCTGCGCACCAACGCCAATAGCGCCAACGGTGTGAGCGATGGTATTCAGCGTAAGGATCGCCGCTAATGGGCGGTCGATATTGGCTTTGAATTGGGCCAAGTGTCGGCCCATAGCCGAGCCTTCTTGGTTCTTAATCTCGGCATAAGCCGGGGTAATGCTAAGTAAAGCCGCTTCCCACATAGAACAAAGGAAGGAGAAAACGACGGAAACTAAGAAAAAGGCAATAAGTAAAGAGATCATGTAGCCAGCTTAGCCTTAAGAAATAGCGAAGTCTAAAGATAAAGGGTGGGGTTTTAACTTGGTGGGGCTGCAAATGTAGCCATCGAATTGTGCTCGATTCCCCGCGCTCAATTAGCGAGTTTGATTATTTGCTAGGGAATGCTTTCACAAAAAGAAAAGATGGAGGCCAGGACAGGAATCGAACCTGCGAACTTCTGGGTCAGAGCCAGCCGCGACTACCAAC
>JAPPPA010000279.1 GCA_028817755.1 Gammaproteobacteria bacterium
TACCACTAGCTGTCTAAGATAGTAAAAGTATACGGTTACTACTCAGCGCAGGATAACGAAGATGGTGTTAACAATGTCACCTCTGGCGTTGCTGATGACGTTAAATCTTCTACTTTAGCTTTTGGTATGGAAGTTAAGTTCTAATTAGAATTTAGTAAACCAAGCTAATAAAAAGCCTCAACCTTCGGGTTGGGGCTTTTTTTTGTTTCAAATCAGTAACCAGTCTGTAATATTCGCTATATACACTTCGCGCCCAATTATTGGTGCGCTAAGTTTTTAGTGCATTGCACCTCTTACTGAAGGAAGGCTTCGTGTCTGAAAGTCGCATGGACTCAACGGCTGGGTACAACACAGCTGCCGTTAAAGCCCGCCAAAAATGGCGTTTGATCCAAGACAAGATAGCGACGTCGCTTGTGACTGTCGGCGGAATGTCGGTGATCGGCGCTGTTTTGCTCATCATGTTCTATCTGTTCTATGTGGTGGCGCCGTTATTTGCGCCGGCCAGTATGGAAGAGATGGGTGAATATGCAGTGCCTGGTACGGAAGTCGGTCAAACCCTTCACCTGTCTATTGAAGAAAAGTTGGCGATGGGTACGCGCATTACCGATCAAGGCCAGCTGATTTACTTCAATGCCAAAACTGGCGAGCTAGCCCAGCAAACCGCTGTTGACGGCGGTGTGCCTACCGCATGGTTCCCTGTTAGCGAATACACCAATACCCACGCCTTTGGTTTTGATAACGGTAATGCCCAAATTGTGACACTGGGCTACAAAACCAGTTACATCGACGGCGTGCGCCAGTTGGCGCCACGTTTGGAATACCCATTAGGCGAAGATCCATTAGAAATTGATGAAGATGGTGGCGCCATTACCTCGTTGGCCGTCGCGATTGAGGAAGAAGAAGCCACATTAGTAGGCGTTGTAGATGGTGATATTGCGATTGCTTATTACACCCTAGAAGAGAGCTTTCTTAGCGATGGCTTAGAGGCTGAGCTAGATAGCATTGAACGCTTTACGCCAGACATTTCACCAGACTATGTATTGCTTGATCCGCTAGGCGAGTGGTTATACATAGGCAGCAAAGAAGGGCAGGTTGAGGCTTACCGTGTATACGGCGCAGAAGCTCAGTTAAACCAATTGACCTCGGTTACAACTGATGGCGCAGCGCTAACCGACTTACGTTTCTTGCGTGGTGGTATTTCATTGCTAGCGGCCACCACTAATGGTGAGATTCATCAGTTCTTCCCGGTACGAGATAGCCAAAACAAATACAAACTAGAGTTAGTCCGTAGTTTTGAAACCGATCACGGCAATGCTATTAAGGCCTTAGCGACTGAACACCGCCGTAAAGGTTTTGCCACGATTGATAACAGCGGTGCTCTAGGTGTGTTCTACACCACTTCTAAGCGTACCTTGATGCAAGAGAAGCTTGCAGAAGGCCTAGTAGAGTTCAATGTCTCGCCGCGTTCTGATGCCGTTATTGCCGAAACTAATGATGGCCAGCTGAAAGTCATTCATCTAGACAATGAGCACCCAGAGATTTCACTGTCTTCTCTATGGGGTAAGGTTTGGTACGAAAGCTACCCAGAGCCTGCCCATATTTGGCAGTCGTCGGCTGCAGATGATGACTTTGAGCCTAAATATTCCTTAACACCGTTGGCCTTCGGTACCTTAAAAGCCGCGTTCTACGCTATGTTGCTGGCGTTGCCATTGGCGGTTGCCGGTGCGGTTTATACCGCTTACTTCATGGCGCCGAGCATGCGCAAAGTGGTGAAACCAGTCATTGAAATTATGGAAGCTTTGCCGACCGTAATTTTGGGCTTCCTAGCGGGCCTATGGTTAGCGCCGTTAATGGAGGACCAGCTGCTCGCGGCCTTCCTCGTAGTGCCGATGGTGCTAGTGGCGATTTTGGTCTTCGGTTTTGTTTGGGAGCGCTCTCCTGAAAAAATCCGCTTGGCTATTCCAGAGGGTTGGCAGCCTGGCTTATTAATCCCCGTGATTATTATCGCGGCGGCGGTTGCCTTTGCTTTAGACAACCCAATTGAGAATGCCTTCTTTGACGGCAATACCGCGCAATGGCTAACTAATGTGGCCGGTATTGATTACGACCAACGTAATGCCCTAGTTGTGGGCTTTGCCATGGGCTTTGCGGTGATTCCGACCATCTTCTCTATTACTGAAGATGCCGTGTTTGGTGTGCCTAAGCACCTTTCTAACGGCTCCTTGGCACTGGGTGCTACGCCGTGGCAAACCTTGGTGCGCGTGGTGCTACCTACCGCCTCTCCGGGCATGTTCTCGGCAGTAATGATCGGCCTTGGCCGTGCGGTGGGTGAAACCATGATTGTATTGATGGCAACCGGTAACACGCCGGTGATGGACTTCAATATCTTTGAAGGTATGCGCACGCTGTCAGCCAATATTGCGGTAGAAATGCCAGAGTCTGAAGTGGGTTCATCGCACTACCGGATTCTGTTCTTAGCCGGCTTGGTGTTGTTTATCTTCACCTTTATGTTTAACACCATTGCTGAGCTGGTGCGCCAACGTTTGCGCGCTAAGTACTCACAGCTGTAACCACGTAGAAAGGATTTAGAACAATGTCTGAAAAGATTACTGTTAAAACGTGGTTTGAGAGTGGCTCACCATGGGTTTGGCTAAACGCTGGTGGCGTAGCTGTGAGCGTGATTTTGGTAATTGGCCTAATTGGTTTGATTGCCTCGCGTGGTTTAGGCCACTTCTGGCCTGCGCCGGTATTTGAAGCCAGCTACACCAACCAGCTTGGTCAGCAGGAAACGCTGATTGGTGAAATTCGTGGCTCTGAGCCGGTAAAAACGCAGCGTTTGCGTGAAGCAGGTTTCGATCTACCGGATGAAGGCAAAGACAGCTATATCCGCCACCAAGTAAAAACCGGTAACCGTGATGTTGTGGGTTTGGATTTCCGCTTCGCCTTAGAAAAAGAAGTTGCTGATCGTACCTATCCAGAAGACATCGTGGTGTTGGAG
Source organism: Gammaproteobacteria bacterium (assembly GCA_028817755.1). Lineage (GTDB taxonomy): Bacteria > Pseudomonadota > Gammaproteobacteria > JAPPPA01 > JAPPPA01 > JAPPPA01. The sequence goes on from JAPPPA010000279.1 coordinate 2,999, forward strand.
CGTACCGAGTGGGGTAACTTTTACGGTTACCTAGTAGAAGTACGTGAAAACGGCAAAGTGGTAGCGACAGAGAATGACGCTAACCGTTTTGACGTATTAGAAGAGCGTATTGCCCGTGTGCGTGAGCTACGCCATGAGTCGAAAGAAATTGAGAAGGTGGACATTGGTGCCATTAACCACGGTATTGAGCGTATTCGTTTAAAAACGCGCGGCCTTGAGTTAGATGGCAAAACACCAGAAAACGCACCACAAGCCTACGCTCAGTTAGCTGAGAAACGTGCTGAGCTAGATGCTGACTACAAAGTACTAGAAGAGCGCCTAGTGGAGCTGTATCACCAGCTAAATCGTGATTCCGTGCTGATGCGCGTTATGGATGGCCAAGTACGTGAGATTCAGCTGTCTAAAGCCGTGGTGGCGTTCCGCCCGAATGCTTATGGCTTCTTTGGCAAGATCGGCCACTACTTTGAAAAGTTGTGGGAGTTTGTTGCCGACGAGCCACGTGAGGCGAACACCGAAGGCGGTATTTTCCCAGCGATCTTTGGCACCATCATGATGGTGTTGGTAATGACCGTGCTAGTAACGCCATTTGGCGTGGTCGCGGCGCTTTATCTACGTGAATATGCCACGCAGGGCACCGTTACTAAGCTGATCCGCGTAGCGGTGAACAACCTCGCTGGCGTGCCTTCTATTGTTTACGGTGTATTCGGCCTTGGTTTCTTTGTGTACTTCCTTGGCGGAAGTATCGATGCCTTGTTCTTCCCCGAAGCCGCACCAGCGCCGGTGTTCGGCACGCCGGGCCTTATGTGGGCCTCGCTGACCTTGGCATTGCTGACTTTGCCAGTGGTCATCGTATCGACCGAAGAAGGCTTGGCGCGCATCCCTCGTGCGGTACGTGAAGGTTCCTTAGCGCTGGGTGCCACCAAGATTGAAACGCTGATGCGCGTGGTGATCCCAATGGCGAGTCCGGGCATCATGACCGGTTTGATTCTTGCGGTAGCGCGTGCGGCGGGTGAGGTAGCACCGTTGATGCTAGTAGGTGTAGTGAAATTGGCGCCAAGCTTACCGTTAGACGGCAACTATCCGTTCTTACACCTTGATCGCAAATTTATGCACCTTGGTTTCCATATTTACGACGTTGGCTTCCAAAGCCCGAACGTTGAGGCAGCGCGCCCATTGGTATATGCCACCGCGCTGCTATTGGTACTGCTGATTATTGGCCTGAACTTGGCTGCAGTCAGTATTCGTAACCGTTTGCGCGAGAAGTATCGCGCGATGGAGCACTAAGCCCGGCGGCTTAGGTTATAGAAACGAATTTATTTTTTAGCCCACACGACGAAAGAGATAGCTAATGAGCGAAGTGGACTTTGATGTTTTAGAGCGTGACGTAAGTCGCAACGATATTTCGAAAGAAGAAATTGCCATGCAAGTGCGTAATTTCCGCCTGTTCTACGGCGATAAAGAAGCACTTAAAGGGATTGATATGGATATCCCTAAAAACAAGGTAACGGCGTTTATTGGGCCATCTGGCTGCGGTAAATCTACCTTGTTGCGTTGCTTCAACCGCATGAACGATTTGGTAGATAGCGTCAGCATTAAAGGCGAAATGACCCTTTATGACGAAGACATCTACCGTAAAGGCTTAGACGTTGTAGATCTACGCCGCCGCGTGGGTATGGTGTTCCAGAAGCCGAATCCATTCCCTAAAAGCATTTACGAGAATGTTGCTTA
>JAPPPA010000275.1 GCA_028817755.1 Gammaproteobacteria bacterium
GAAAGCGGTTATCTACCTGATTCAAAACAATAAAAATGAAATGGTGGTACACGACGCGGGAGAGAGAGTGCTTTCAAAACTGACTCCTGAACGCCCACGACGGCAACATTGCGTTATTTCACGATCTTCAGCCTTTGCTATAAATCTACCCGCTTTTTTTCTTGTGGGAGTGATTTTTCTGGATTTTCCGGTTGATGGCACAAAGTCCGCACAAATGGTCAACTCCTATTTCCCTACCGATGCTGAGGACCGGTTCCTCGCAGCCCTGAAGTCAGGGGCGTTGCACCCTGAGCATCTGACTGATTTTGATCAGTGCGATGATGCCTAACCGATCGTTGTAGGTTCCTCAAATGCACCTGTCCACGGGCATTATACGAACAACACCTTAACTCCATGTACATAGGCGAAGTTTCAAACCAGACCGGTGCATCCGTCAAAGCCATTCGCTTTTATGAAGAGCTTGGCTTGTTAACCGGAGTGGGCCGCTCTGGTCGTTACCGCGTATACACCGATACCCATGTTTTGCTGATACGCCTGATTGTGAAAGCGAAAGAACAGGGGTTCAAGCTAGCTGAACTCAAAGCCGTGGTGACGGGCAACGATGTGCGTGAACCCTGGTTTCATGTGTTGGAGATGATTGAGCAAAAGCAGCAAGCGCTTTCTGAAGAAATTTTGCTTAAACAGAACCAGCAAAAAGCACTTTCAGAATACCGCGCTCAAATTCAAAGCTGTCTGTCAGACAACCCACAATGCCAACTTGAGGATGGCATTTGACTCTACCCTAAGGGGGAGACCTTAGTCTTAGCTCTGTAGTATTCAACTAAAGGGTTTAAGGCGATGTCTTACTTTGTTTCTCGGGTTTTTCTTGGGCTAGCTATCGCGCAAAGCCTAGGTCTGTTTGCCCTAGCGTATTTTCAGAATTGGAACCTTGAGCTTGCCGTGCTTATAGGAACGTTATTGACGCTATTTGCGGCCATTGTTACCGAGCGCTTTATTCCATACCGGGCAGATTGGAATAAAAGCCAAGCGGACATAAAAACAGACGCAACGAGTGCCGTGGTGCTCGTGGCCATTGTTGATCCGTTATTAAAGCTAGCGGGGCCAGTGGCTGTTATTGCCATCTACGGTTGGTTAAATATCAGCCACCCCACATGGCTTGGCGGCATGCCCCTGCCCGCTCAAATTGTCGTGGTTACGTTGCTGATAGAGCTAGGCCGTTATTGGTCTCATCGTTTGCACCACAGCGTGGGGCCGTTTTGGTGGTTACACGCCATGCACCACAGCAGCCAGCGGTTATACGCCATCAACACCATGCGCTTTAATCCGCTTAATTACACCCTGAATTTTTTGATTGGCGCGTTTCCTGTTTTGCTTCTAGTACCTTCACCAGAAGCCCTATTCGGCTACTTGGCGCTCACGCAGCCGGTACTGATGTTGCAACACTCAAATATCGACCTAAAAAGCGGCTGGCTGAATTATCTATTCAGTACCAATGAATTACACCGCTGGCACCATTCAGCCGATACCGGCAAAGCCAACTCGAATTACGGCAACGCCATTGTGCTGTGGGACCAGCTATTCGGCACCTTTAGAATTGAAAGCGTGCATGACGACAGCAAACCGGCGGTGGGCTTATTTGAATCGAGCAGGAATTACCCCAGCAATGCGGGATATTGGTCACAAGTCGCGTCAGTCGGTCGACTGCTAAGAAAGTCATAAACCCTTAAAGCGGCGGTCGCCCTTTAACCTGCAAGACAAGGCGTTATTCCTTGTTACAGCAACAACGCCGAGCTCAAACCAAGGAAGGTCATAAATCCGACCACATCGGTGACAGTGGTCAACACCACTGCGCCGGACAGGGCCGGGTCTTGCCCAACCCTGTGCAGCGCTAGCGGCACAGCGATGCCAGAAATAGCCGCCGCTAGCATGTTGATCAAGATAGCCACCGAAATGGTAAACGCGACACCTGGCGAGCCAAACCACAACCAAGCGCTGGCACCGATAATCAATGCCCAAAGCACGCCATTAATCGCACCGATGGCTAACTCATTCTTGGCGAGTAACAAGGCATTGACGGTGCTAACTTGGCCAAGCGAGATACCGCGAATGGTTAAGGTCAGTGTTTGACTGCCAGCAATGCCGCCCATTGAGGCCACCACAGGCATCAGCACGGCGAGCGCGACAATTTTTTCTAGCGCTTCGGTAAATAGCCCGATCACGGCGGCGGCCATAAAGGCGGTAATTAAATTAATACCAAGCCACACAGCTCGGCTTTTAGCGCTTTTAACAATGGGGGCAAACAAGTCGCTTTCGGTGTCTAAACCGGCCATTTGCATAACTGGCTTTTCGGCTTGGTCGTGAATCACATCGACGACGTCATCAATCGTAATCCGACCCAATAGTTGACGATTTTCATCAATCACGGGCGCGGCAATTAAATCTTGATCTTGGAATAGCTGTGCAACCACTGCGCGGCTGTCGCTAACTGAAACGGCAGGAAAATCTGGCTCCGTTAGCGTGGCAACCGTAACATCTCCATCCGCTGCTAAGAGCTTGCCTAAAGGCGCCATACCTAAATAGTGTTTGTCATCATCAACCACGACTAGGCGGTCGGTGGCGGGAGGCAGATCACCGCGCTGCTTAATCAGCGCTAATACTTCTGCGGCGGTCATGGTCGGTTGCACTTCCACCACTTGGTAGTCCAACAAGCGCATGGCGCTGTCTTCGTCATAGGAGAGTGCGCGCTCAACGCGCTGGCGGCGCTTATCACTTAGCTGGTCAAGCACTTGGCGAGACAGGCCGTCGGGCACGGCCTCTACTACACGAGTTAAGTCATCGGTAGGTAACTTTTCTACCGCCGTAGCAATATCTTGATTGGGCAGCTCTTTGGCTAACTGCAACAGCACCGCCTGGTGCAGTTCTGGTAGCAACGCGCCACGCATGGTTGCCGGCACCAACCCCCATAACTCAGCACGGCTAGCGGCGGGCACTGACTCAATAAAGCGCGCCAACTCAGCGGTGGTGCTTTGTTGAATAAATTCTGCAATCGCTGAGCTGTCAAGTGTGACAACCGCTTTGTCTAATACGTCGCCAACCGCAGCATTAATGTCGCTATTGCCGGTGGGCGCTTGCGGGTCTTTTAGTTCTGCCGACATGAGCCGTCCCCTATTGATTTCACCAAGGCTATACGCTTAAACATGGATTACACTGCAATGGTTAAACATTGGCAATAACAGAGCGATAAATCCAAATGCCAAATAATTTGCTTTTCGACTTTGCGGCAATCGTATTTATGCTGGCGAGCTGGGTCGGATACAGCCGCTATAGCTTTTACGCAGCGAGCCGAAGACCGTCTTTGATGTCGGCCATGCAAGAACAACGCATACGATGGATGCGGCAAATGGTTACGCGCGAAAACCGTATTACTGATGCCACTGTTGTTGGCAACCAACTACGTGGCGTGACCTTTTTCGCGTCTACCACGGTGTTGATTATTGCCGCTCTGGTTAGCTTATTCGCTGCATCTGGCAACGTAGCAGAGCTGTTGTCTCTTGTGCCAAAGGCATCGCCTCAATCGCTTGCATTGATTGACCTGAAACTCGCTACCTTATTAGCAGCAATGATTTATGCCTTCTTCCGTTTCACTTGGTCACTACGCCAGTACAAATTTCTTGGCGTAATTGTCGGCGCTGCACCACCCCATACCGCAGATAAAGCCACGCAAGAAAAGTGCGCCCAAAAGGCCGCGACACTCGCTAATGCCGGCTCCTATGCTTTTAACGGTGGGCTAAGAAGCTACTATTTCTGTTTAGCCATGCTGACATGGTTTGTTCACCCGCTAGCACTCGTGCTCAGCACTACGCTAGTGGTTGCCGTACTCTACTACCGAGAGTTCCACTCAGCCGCCGTACTAGGCTTAAACGATTAAGGAAACAGCCGTGACTAAATCACTCAGCCTTATTGTTGTATTGCTAGCTGCTTGGGTTATTCATCGCGCGATATGCCGGTTGACCCATCAACAAGGTCTGCGCAAGCTAGTTCCAACAAAGCGCGTTCGCTACGTAATGCGCTGTTTGCAACTATTTAATGCATTTGCCACTTTGATTGTGGCAACGCTAATCATAGGAATTGATTACGCAGAGCTTTCACTATTCCTGTCGTCAGTCTTTGCAGTTATCGGCGTGGCACTATTCGCGCAGTGGTCGATTCTTAGCAATTTAACGGCATCACTATTGATCTTTTTTGCCTTCCCTTATCGAGTTGGAGATCAAATTAAGGTGCTCGACAAAGACGACGACATCTCTGGCGAAATAGAAGAAATTGGGCCTTTCCACATTCATATTCGCGCCAGCAGTGGCGACCTTATTACGTACCCTAATAGCCTGCTGCTACAAAAAGGCGTAGTTAAGTTGAATGACAACAACCCTTCTGCACGTCACGTTGATCTGTAAGCTACGCCGCTAGCGCTATAAGCCGTCACAAGACCATTGCCCTTCTGGCTGCGCGAGCACTTGCTCTAGCAACAGTGGGCGGTCGGTCATAATGGCGTCTACGCCAAGATTTAAGATGCGGACCATTTCTGGGCAGTCGTTAATCGTCCATACGTGAACGGCGAGGCCTGCGTTGTGGGCGTCATTCACAAAGTCTTCGGTTACAATTTCTACATTCGTTTCGCCCGGCGCTTGTGAAATTTGCTATGTATTGTGAGGCACTTGAAAGG
>JAPPPA010000219.1 GCA_028817755.1 Gammaproteobacteria bacterium
CTGAGTATTGTCTTCATGGCCTTAACTCATCTTTAATTAGAGTGAGAGTGTTATTCGCCGAATGTTTTTTATAAGGCTCGTAATAGGAGTCAAAAGCTTTCTTTTTGTTTTGGAAGAGCTTGATTACGTCCATCGACACAAAGTAGCCATCTTCGCCGCCTCGGTTGGTGTAGCCAAAGGTGTACTCACTAAGAAAGTGAACAGCTAATCCGTAACCGGTGTCATCTATTCCCGCGCGATCAGAGTAAACGGCCAGTAGCGATACGCCGGAAGGGATATACCATTTGTCTTGTCGCCACCAATTTATGCCGACTATTTCTAATCCTAGTGCTTCTTCAATACTGTCGCCATCTGCCGCTGCTGAAACGTTTTCTATTAGTAACGTAGGGTGCATAAGCACCAGTTGACTATCTGGTGGTGCCGAGAAGGAGTCGGTATTGTTTTTGTATATGCATCGGTTTGCCAAGAGCTCCCATGCGGTTTGACCTTTCATTTGCTCTAAGAAAGGTTTCCATTGGGCTCGGAGGGATTTTAGTTTTTTGCTAGTAGTTGCGAGTTGAGAGTCATTCACTAGGCTAGCTATGTCTTGATGTATCTTGATGAAGTCTTGAATTACCAAAAAGCAACTTGTAGCACCACTGGCTTCGGTACACTTCTCTTCATCCATAGGTTTGAAATACTCGTCTCCTATCTGTAGCTCTAAATCCGCTGTGCTATCAACTGTGACTGTGGGGATGGTAATTGTGATTTTCTTCTTGAATGCATCCACGGTTGTAATGGCGTTAGAGTTTTCAAGTCCTCCATAAGGAATGAACCATTCGCCTAATTCATGGATAAAATTTACATAAATTAGGTTTCTGCTAGCTTGGTCTTCTGCACTGCATATTTCGTCTTTGGCGCGCTCGGCGGATTTCCTTACTTCAGGTAAATATTGGGTTTTTGTTAAATTTTTCTCGCATTTGGTTTGTGTTTCCGCACCGGCAGAGAAAGGTATTGATAAGGCGAGTAATGCTACCCATGTAGACAAAATTAATTTCACGAAAACACTCCTCCAAGGCCATTGATGTTGTCTTTTAGTGATTTAGCCGCTTTCATTAAATTTTCAATCGACTGATTTGAAAAGTTGAAAGATTCAACAGCATCCTGAAGAGCTGCAGCTTTGTGTTTCAGGGTCGTTTCATTAAATGCTTTTTGCCCTTGTTGCTTTTCTTCCGATGAAGGGACGAAAGTGATCAGCATTTTCAGCAGCGTAAGGTGCACTTTCGGATCAAGAAGGTAGTGTGAAAGGCTGTGTATGTTGGGATCAGTGACAGCTGAACACTCTATGTACCTATAATTTTTTTCCCAAATTTTATGAGTTACCCATTTCCCGTTATCTTCTGGGTTAAATGGTTTTACCTTTGGTATGGGGTCAAACTTATGCCGATATTCGAAAAAGTTGGTGCAGCAACCAAGAGTTGGGCGAACCTCTGAATGAAGAGCATTCCGAAAAGTTTCTAGTGCTCGACTTACGTTTGCGACCATGTGTACGCCAGAAACCCGTTGGTTAGACATAGATAATGTCGTATCTGTAGGGTCCGGTCCGTAGAGCCGTGACAATGCATCGTGCAAAACAGAAGTGCCAAGAGAGTGCCCGAGTACATGAACATTGGAATTGCCCTTTGAATGCACTTCGTCAGCTATCTTTGAAGCTAAGTCCAACTGAATAGGCTCTGCAAACAGGCTAAAGCGATACAGCAGCACATCTAACCAGTGAGTGCTGAACATGTTGTCTTTCGTTATTTCTGCATTTAGCCCTGCAATTGTTTTCGCCGCGTCAGCTAATATGCCGCCTTCAGAGTTGGTAACGCTTAATAGTGCTGAGGCTATGTCGTCTTGGTCTTCTACGGCTGCTCTGTATTCTTCAAAATAGTGGTTATAGCTGAATACCGAGATATCTATTTTAGACTCTGGGTTTTTGTCTTTTAAGGACTGGTAGCGACTAAATACTGTCTTTAGCGCGCCTACCACTTCTTGCTTTACAGATGCCTCGGTATGGCTGCCCATGCCGTGGACGATAATAAGAGACTTATTGCTCATAAACCTCTCCTCCCAAGATCTTAATTGCTGATTTTATGTGTACCGATCGTTATGTCTTTTGTTTTCTTTTTTCTTACAAGAAAACTTAGTAGACGCAATTGAGAAAGCAAGACCAAGGTCTTATTGAAGTGCTTGGGGGAATAAAAAAAGCCCCGCAATGCGGGGCTTTTTCTTTAGGCGGTTACAACGTCGTAGTCGTTGAAGTTGGGCTTTTTGGTTTTACGTTTGTAGGTAAAGGTAAAGCCGGGCCACATGTTGACGATTTTGCCGCTGCTGTCTATGTACCAGCTGCTGCAGCCGCTGGCCCAGACAGAGTTTTTGAGTTTTTTCTGTACGGCTTCGTCCCAAGCCAGTTCGGCGTCTTTGCGGGCGTCGATGTATTTCCAACCATTTGCTTTCATGGCCAGTACTGCTTGCTTGATGTGCTGCATTTGGCACTCGAGCATGAACACGGCTGAGTTGTGCGAAAGGTTGGTGTTAGGGCCGTAGATGAGGTGCAGGTTAGGGAAGCCGCTAAGGTTGATGCCTTTGTATGCGGTTACGCCGTTTTTCCATGCTTCGTTTAGGTCGATGCCATTTAGGCCTTTGAAGTCGACTGGCGAGAGGAAGTCGGTGGCTTTAAAGCCGGTGCCGAAGATGATGGTGTCGACTTCTACGCGACGGCCGTCTTTGGTGATGATGGCGTTTTCTTCTACGCGCTCAATGCCGGTGTCGATGATGTCTACATGGTCTTGCGCAAGCGCAGGAAAGTAGTCGTTAGACAGCAGAATGCGTTTGCAGCCAATGTTCCACTGCGGGGTAACTTTACGGCGCTTTTCTTTGTCTTTAATGGCTTTGTTAATGGCGTATTTGCCCAGTAGGCCAAAGGCTTTTAGCGCTATTTGGGCGGTGGTGAAGCCGAGTGCACGAACTTCGTTTAGCCAGTAAATCCAGTAGCGGTAAGCGCGGTCGTAGATGGGTAAGTTCTTGAATAGCCATTGTTCGAAAGCAAAGAACTTGCGATCCGCTTTTGGTGTAACCCATGCGCCAGAACGTTGGAATAGGTAGAACTCGCTGGCCTGTGGCACAACCTTAGGTACGAACTGGATGGCGCTAGCGCCGGTGCCGATAACGGCTACGCGTTCGCCTTGTAGGTTGTGGTCGTGGTTCCACTGCGCTGAGTGGAAGGTGGTGCCTTTAAAGTTTTCTAGGCCGGGTAGGTCTGGCGTAGCTGGCTGGCTAAGTGGGCCGTTGGCCATCACTACGCTGCGTGCTACCACAACGCCGCCGCTGGTTTGTAGCGTCCACAGGCCGCTGGCTTCGTCGAATTCGGCTGACTGTAGCTCGGTGCTAAAGCGGATGTGTTTACGTACGTCGTACTTGTCGGCGCAGTCGTTTAGGTAGCCGCGAATCTCTGGCTGCTCGGCAAACTTGCGGGTCCAGTCGTGCTTTGGTTCAAACGAGAATGAGTAAAGGTGTGACTGCACGTCGCAGGCTGCGCCAGGGTAATGGTTGTCGCGCCAGGTGCCGCCTACGCCTTCAGCGCGTTCTAGTACTACAAAGTCGTCTTCGCCAGCTTTTTTAAGGTTGATGGCCATACCAAGGCCGCCAAAACCGGTGCCAATAATGGCAACGTTAAATGAGTTGTTAGTGGTCATAGTCTACGTAGGGGCCTGAGGCCGGTCTGTAATTTTTGGCGCGCATTTTACGGATAACTACGCCGAGTTGCTAACCGATCTGACGAGCGTTGCGATTGGCTGAAACGCCAAGCGGCGAGGTCAATGATTGTGTTGGTAGACAGTTGTACATTTTTGCCTGAATTTTCTAACAAAAACCAAAGTTGAAACCCTATGGATATTGATTTGAAACTGGTGAAAACCGGTTCTGTAGACGGCAAATCACCAGCCGAGTTGATTGAAGTACTAAGCGATATGCCAGCGACGCTGTCGCATTTCCCAAAACTGCGCCCTGTAACCGAGCTAGGTGAGAACCGTTACCGCTGGGATTTGGAAGCCATTGGTGCTGCAGGCGTTGAGCATGAAGTAAGTTTTGCGACTGACTTTGAAACCGACGTAGACGCGGGCGAGATTCGTTTTAGCGCCGTAAAAGGCGAGGGCAACGCGACGATTTCTGGTGTGTTCCGCGCACAAGAAAGTGGCGGCGCTACCGAGTTGGTTTTGGAAGTAGGCGGCACGCTGCGCGACATTAAAGTACCGATGTTGCTGCGCGGCCCAGCCAAGCCTTTTATTAAAGGTATGTTTGAAAAGCTAGTCGATCGCTTTGTTGAGCGTGTTGCTGAAGCGCACGGGTAGCTTGTTCTAGACCGTCCTTCGAGAGCCTCAGGACTAACGGTTATAGCTTCGTAAGCATTGTTCCGTACTAACGGTTATAGCTTTGGAAGCATTACTCCGTTAGCTCTGAGCCTGTCGAAGAGCGACTTCCTCAGCAATATTTTCATGCTTTAATTGCGCCAAATATTCAGATTCTTTTTCATAAAAGTCGGCGGGCTTGTCTACGCGGGTAGGTGCAAAGGCAGCTTTTAGCTGACCCCAAAAGCTGGTGGGGTAGTCTGGGTTAAAGAGGCCGAGCACGCCTACGTGGCGGTCTTTTGGTAAGAACCAGGTGCCGAACAGTAAATCCCACA
>JAPPPA010000134.1 GCA_028817755.1 Gammaproteobacteria bacterium
GCTCTTCGCATTTAGCGGCTACGGTCTCAACGGCTGCCGCAACTTCTGGATCGCAAGGCAGTCCGCCTTGGCGTTCAACACAAGCGGCAATGCGTAAGCGTTTTTTGTTCGGCCCTGTCACGTGCCCGATTTCTGGCAGCTTGCGGTTGCGGGAGTGCATTTCGGCGCCCGCATAAAACGCGGCGGTATCGCGCACCGTGCGAGTCACCACGCCTTCTACCACGATGTTTAGTGGCAGCTTTTCCGCCATCTCTGGATTACGTAAACGTTCACGTGTTGGCTTTAAGCCGACCACGCCACAGCAAGCGGCAGGAATGCGAATAGAACCGCCACCGTCATTGGCGTGAGCAATCGGCACGACCCCTGCGGCTACTAATGCAGCTGAGCCGCCAGAGGAGCCGCCGGTCGAATGATTGGTGTTCCAAGGGTTACGTGAGCCAGCGCTTTGACTGAATTCGGTCGTGGCCGTTAGGCCGAATTCTGGCAGCGTAGTTTTGGCAATGGGAATCAAGCCAGTCGACATAAACTGCTTTGCGAACGGTGCATCTTTTGGCATGGCCATGTTTGGCGTAGCACGTGAACCGTGGCGTGTTGGCATGCCGACCAAGTCAGTGTTGTCTTTAATAAATGACGGCACGCCAGAGAATACCTCGGGGCCTTCATAAGGAATTTTGCGGCGTGTATCGCGAACGGCAGCGTCCATTAAGGCGGCGTCGTAACGTTCACTTACGATCGAATTTAATTCGGGTTCAACAGCTTTCACGCGCTCAATAGCGGCGCTAATCGTTTCAACGGCGGTTAATTCGCCCTTTGCAATAAGCTGCTTAATATCAGTTGCGTCTAAATTGCCTAAAACATCATCCGTAGGTGCGGCAACGGCCAATGGCATAATGGTTTGATCCTAATAATCGTTGAGCCGCACTGTGCCAGAAGCCCCCGCTGCTGTCATGCCTAGTCATTTGCTAACCGTTGGAGTGCTCTCCGGTGGTGAAGGCCAACGTGTGGGCGGCAAAGACAAAGGCTTAATCGAGCTAAATCGTAAGCCATTGATTGAATGGGTGCTGCAATCCATAAGTACGCAATTGCCCAATGCAGCGGTGCTCATCAGTGCGAATCGCAATTTGAAGCAATACAGCCAATACGCACCGGCTTTGTCGGATAGTCCTGATTATCAAGGCCCGCTAGCAGGCGTTGCGGCACTACTTGAGCGCTGTCAAACCGAGTGGCTGCTGACGCTGCCCTGCGACTGCCCCAAGCTGCCTCCTAACTTTGGTGAAAAACTGGCGCACTTCCTGCTTAACGCAAAAGACGCTAAAGCCGCCGTGGTGAATGACGGTCAGCGAAACCAAAATGCCGTGTCGCTGATTCGTAAATCAGAACTCGCCGGACTGCGCGAGCACTTGAATAGCGGCGGCGGAGCCATACATAAATGGTTAGCAACACTGGCAGCATCAACCATACTTTTTGATGACTGGCCTGCCGAAAACTGGAATGCCAACACCGTAGACGCCCTGCAAACACTGATTGATGAATAGCGAGTTAAAAGACCAACATGGAAGAGTGAAGCGCAAACTCCGTTTGTCGCTCACCGACCGCTGTCAGTTTCGTTGTCAGTACTGCATGCCAGAAACGCCGAAGTGGCTGCCGCGCGACTCCATTCTTCGCCAAGAAGAAATTGTCCGCATCGCCACGCTGGCCGTTACCCAGCTCCGCATCACCCATATCCGCTTAACCGGTGGCGAGCCGCTATTGCGCAAAGACGTGGTTGAAATCACCGCAGAGTTAGCCAAGCTAAAAAGCCAAGGGCTAGAAAAGCTCTCCATGACTAGCAATGCCGCACGACTAGATGACTTTGCCGTGCCACTTAAAGCTGCTGGTTTAGACGACATCAATATCAGCCTAGACGCGATTGATGCTGACCTATTCCAAACGCTAACCAAAGCACCGCTACAACCCGTGTTAAACGGCATCGCTGCGGCCAAGAAAGTGGGCTTGCCAGTTAAGGTCAACGCGGTGTTAATGAAAGGCCAAAACCAAGATCAAATTTTGCCCATGCTCGAATGGGCCGCCGCCGAAGGCGTTGAACTACGCTTTATCGAATTTATGCCGCTCGACTCCGGCCATCAATGGGATGAAAGTCTCGTCGTCACCGAAACCGAGATTCTTAACGCCGTTTCAGAAAAGTATGACATCAAAGTGCTACCCAAAGGTCACGAGCCCGCTACCCGCTACCAACTAGAAAGCGGCCAAACCTTTGGCATTATTCCCACTATCAGCCACGCCTTCTGCGGCAGCTGTGACCGTATTCGCATTACCGCCAAAGGCACCGTTTTCGCGTGCCTGTTCTCACAAACCGGCACGGAGCTATTGCCGCTGCTCCGCGAAAACGCTGATGATGAAGCCCTAGCCAAAGCCATTCGCGGTGATATTTGGAACAAGCACCGTGGTTATATTGACCACCCCGGTTACGTTGAGCGCCCTGTGACAATGCATGCGATGGGTGGATAAAGATGCTTGCTGAAGATAAGAAAGTGAAAACCGTTGCGTACTTTTTATTTCTCGTCTCTGTTTTGTCGCTTGTGACGGCACTTGCTTCTGGGGCTTTGACAGCAAATATTGGGGCCTTTGTTATTTACGGCCTCTTAGCCGGAGCTTGGTATCAAACAGGAGTTAGTTTTCTCAAATTCCGGCCTTGGGCGTGGGGAGCGTGTGTCTGCCTTGTCGGCTTATTTGCTTTGGGAAATGCACTCACGGTTTGGAGCACTATAGTGCTGCCCGCGATAAGCGCTCAGCACAACGGTGTAGGACTGGGGCGTTGGATTTCATTAATTATGCTATTCGTTGCGCTCTATATTCTTTCAATTGCTTTTAACCCCGAAACTCGGGCAGCTTTTCGGAAAGCTTAATTTAGCTTTCCGAAGCTATTGGATTAATGATGCAAGCGGCTAACTTAAGAATTCACTGTCTTGGAATACTCCAAAGCCAAACTGGCCAAGCTATTTGTGAAATAGACTGGCCGCAAGACAATTCCATTGAAACCGCACTAGCCGCATTGGTAGAAGTCCATCCGAGTGTCGCCAATGAATTACCCCGCTGCGCATGCGCTATCGGTGATGAAATTGTGCCGCGTTCTTATCAACTTCAAGCTGGCGATGAGCTGGTTTTACTTCCACCGGTAGGCGGCGGCTAATGACGACCTTAAGTAATCAACCTTTGGATTTAGACTCGCTGCTGGCAGAGACGGAAGACGACAGCGCCGGTGCCTTGGTGGTGTTTAGCGGCACTATTCGTAATCACCATGACAACAAATCCGTAGAGCGTTTGAGCTATACCGCTTACGAACCCATTGCTAAAAAAGCCATTGCTGAAATTGAGCAGGAAGTAAAAGATATATTCGGCGTGACCCAATGCCGCATTATTCATCGCATTGGTGATTTAGAAATCGGCGACATTGCCATTCACTGCGTAGTACGCAGCGCGCACCGTGGCGAAGCCTTTGAAGCCGCCAAATACGCGATCGACACCACCAAATCGCGTGTGCCGATTTGGAAAGAAGAACACTACAGCGACGGCACTTCCGTTTTCCGCGAAGGCACGCCGCTTAAGGCTGATTAGCCAAGAAAATTAGATATGAAAGACATTACTCACAAACCCGAATCCATGCGTACAGCTATTGCAACCGGCAAGCTCTACGCCCCGGCCGATGCTTTGCAGCTGTTAAAAGACCGCAAAACCGAAAAAGGCGACGCCTTAGAAGTGGCGCGCATGGCGGGCATTCAAGCGGTTAAAAACACCCCGCAAATTCTGCCGTTTTGCCATCCGGTGATGAGTCGTGCAGCGGACGTGACTTACGACTTTCAAGAAGGTTATGTGCGTGCTGAAGCTAGCGCCACGGTGATTAATAGCACCGGCGTGGAAATGGAAGCGCTGACCGCGGTTTCGGCGACGTTGTTGTGTATTTGGGACATGCTGAAGCCGCATACCGACCAAGACCAAATGCATATCGGCGATATTCACCTGCTGAAGAAAACCGGCGGCAAGTCGCATTACCTTCGCCAGTTAGATCCAGCTGTGAAAGTAGGCATTCTGGCAACACACCCAGATGTGGCAAGTGGCAAAAAATCGAATAAAGCCGCCGAACATTTGAAGGCTCTGCTAGAAAAGTACCAATTTGAAATCAGCGAATTCGATACCTGCGCAGGTGAACTGCAAGACACCAATCAACGCTTACAAGCTTGGCTGCAAAAAGATATTGAACTGATCTTTACCGTAGGTGGCACAGGCACCGAGCCGACCGACCTAACGGTTGAAGCGGTACAACCGTTACTAACTAAAGAACTACCGGGCTTAATGGAAACCGCCCGCCAGCACGGCCAAAAGCGCACACCGTATGCGTTAATGTCACGCGGCATTGGTGGCTTAAGTGGCAACACGGTTATCGTCACCTTGCCCGGTTCAACCGCGGGCGTTGAAGAAAGCTTCCATGCGCTGCGTGGCGGTTTGCTGAAATTGGTTTCTAATCACCGCGTGGCTTAATCGTGCTGCCCATTGATGACGCTTTCGAGCGAATTAATCAGAACATAACGGCCTTGCCGACCAGCAAGCGCCCAATTCTGGAGTGCTTGGATTTAACCCTAGCTGAAGACCAGCACAGCCCGATTGATTTGCCGCCGTTTCCACAATCCGCGGTAGATGGTTATGC